>DRJC01000094.1 GCA_011052365.1 Ignavibacteria bacterium | reverse complement strand
CTTCAACTACATGAATTACTTTATTTCCTTCAACATTTTCAATTTTATTATATTTTACAATTATCTTTTTCCCTTGGTTCATTAATAACATGTGTTCAATTTTGGGATTACTTTTAATCAGATATACAGTGTTACTATCAACTTGAATCGCTATGTGCGTAAAAGGCTCATTCCCTACAACTATTGCTATTCCGTTTATATTTTTAATTTTCATACTAATTTTTGAAGAAGAGGAACAACCTGCAAATGATATTATAATTGCAAATAATATAATCTGTGTAAATTTTTTCATATACTTGTTTCCCTGATACCAAAGGGGAGAATAAAACAATATTTAATTTACATAAATTTGTCGCAAAATCAAGAGATTGACCGGCTTTAGTGTAAAAATAGATTTAGACACATTAACCTTACTACAACACATAAGACAGACCGGCATTATGCAACATAAAATTTCCAATAGTCTGAGCAAAGGCTGGAGGTTTGTTGTAAAGCAAAGTTATAACATTACGATTGTAATTTTATTGATATAAATTAAATAAAAGGCTATCTTTAATTGAATATTTTAATGAGCAAAAACTATTGTATTTTTTATCGAAAATATATAAAGCACTTACATAGGGGATATCAATATTTCAATAGATAATTTGAAAACATTTAACTGAAAATAAACAAAAGGAGTAAATATGCCTGTAAGAAAAGCTAATGCGGAATGGCGTGGTGATTTAAGAGAAGGAAACGGGAAAATCAGTTCCGAGTCCGGAGTTCTTAATAATATATCTTATAATTTTGTTTCTAGATTCGAACAGGGGGATGAAACTAACCCTGAAGAATTAATAGGCGCGGCTCATGCAGCTTGTTATTCAATGGCTCTAGCAAATGGATTATCCAATGCGAATTTTAAAGTCAACTCGATAAAAACGGAAGATAAAGTCCATATCGAAAAATTAGAAGCCGGATTTACAATCACGAAAATTGAGATTTCAACCGTGGTGGATGTGGAGGGTATTGACGAAGCAACATTTCAAAAGCATGCTGAAGATACAAAAAAAACATGCCCCGTTTCAAAAGCATTAACAGGAACGGAAATGTTCCTTACAGCTACTTTGAAAAAATAATGATTTCATTATGGATGTGTCCTTTTTCAGAAATTATTTAACACCGATTTTCGCAGGTCGTTAAAGTGTCATAATTATCCCATATAATTTAAGGAGTCCATTCAATTTTCATAGGTATATTATTTAACCATGGCACATAAAAAGTTCCATTTAATTTGTCAATGCCTTTGAGTATAGGTGTATGTGCTCTTTTTCTGATTCTAATAGTTATCATATCACCATCATATTTTATTCTTCCCGGCATATTAATGAACTTTTTAAAAATAGTCGGTGCAAGATTCTCTTCAAAACGTCTTAGGTCTTGAGCAAATCTGTAATATAGTGTCTCTGCAATAAGAGTCCACAAGATATCAAAATGAATGCGTATCATCAAAGGTGATGAAAGAGAATTTAAATTGAAAAATGCAACTAACTCTGCTATTTTATTTTCAATGTGCCATCGTTTTGCATATACTTTAAGTACTTCAATTAATTTTAAGTCGTTATTATTGGTAATAATAAATGTTGGATTTGCCCTTCCATGGTCCTTTATTATAATTTGGCGGAATTCCTTTTCACAATCTTTAAGTTTTATTTTTTCTTCAAAAACGTTTACTTTTTTGTGTTTCCTTTTGGGAATATCAAGTTTGTGTTTTTCCCATTTGTCTTTCGATATTTCCAGAGTATGCCGGATTAAACTATCACTTCTTTTCCTTAAGGTAATAAAACAGATATGATCCTTGTCCAATTTATTTAGTATTCCATATTTGGTGAATTTGCAATCAAAGACCAATGTTTCATTTAGACTTCCTTTTATTTGTTTCCAGTAGTTTACAAACTTGATGACTTCATTGCTTTCTTCTTTACGCAAAATATCAGCCCTGGCATACAATATTAAATTGCTGCCGGAGTCTTGGGCAAATACTGTATTTGCCCCTTTCATTGTTTTGTTTCTTGCTCCGCACCATACCTTTTCCATTTGCGACTGGTCGCCATAATGAGGAATACTATGAAAATCCAAATTAATAAAGTTCCCGGTATAATAATCGGGATACTGTTCTATAAACCTGGTAATGATTTCATTTTGTAATTCATCTAACATATCTTCTGAACTTAGGCATGAATAAGTGCTCATGTAGGTTGATTTAGGCAATACATTTAATCCTGCAAAAACACCAAATCCTTGCTCATGATCATATCCTTGCATTTGGCTTAGCCTTTGATTTCCTATTAGTTTTAATAAAAGCATCGATAGACAAGCTTGTACAGAACCTATGATATTAGATTCAGGCAATCTACACTTTTGTACTATTCCTATTATACCGGATTCAATTATATACGGTAAAAAGAAAAATATACCTGCTACAGGACAATCAATATTAAATGGTCTTAAATTATCCATATCTATATTCTCAGATTTTTCAGGTATCAATTTATTTTTCCGGGTTACACCTCTTTGCCTGTCACTTCTGCGTGGCAATTTTTCAAAACCATAGTCTTTTAGTATCCTTTCTATTGTTTTGGCAGATATGTTAATATCAGAGTCTGATAATTTTTCGTGGATATCATGGATTGAGTAGTTTTGTTTTCTCAACCCTATTATTTCTTTTTGATAAGCATTTGATGTCCTGCGGTGTTTCTGTCCTTTTTTGACAATTGGAAATAATTCTAATCTACCGGCCCTGGTATCCCTGAGCATTGTATAAATGGTACTTGGCTTATATCCATATTTTGCAGCAACTTCATCAGCTGATAACTTTTCAACAACAAATGCCCTTATTGCCTCATATTGCTTTTGTCGCTTGGATAATGGGTTCAGAAAGTAATCTAAAATATTCATAATTAGGTTGCCTTAATGACATATAAATAACTACAAATATACACATTAAAACTTACTATTAAAAATACTTATTTAAAATATCGTCAATAATTCGCTTATATCGGACGTTTGGAAATTGATTGATAATACAACATTTGGTTAGATAGCAATTAAATCTATTTTATAAGTGTCATAATAATAATTTAATATGTCATTGACACTACCTATTGATTTGCAGAAATGCTAAGATAACTAAGCATCGGTATCACCATGATACAAGTGGAACTAACTGTAATACAGTAGTTTAAGGAAGGTTTCCAAAATCAACACAAGAAAACCCATAGTTTATCTTAGGTATAAACTATGACTTTTTAGGCTTTTGCGAAAATCGGTGTT
>DRJC01000093.1 GCA_011052365.1 Ignavibacteria bacterium | reverse complement strand
TATGATTTACGTTCACAATTGTATACTCATATTCAAAAGCTTGCCCTCAAATTCTTTGATAAAACTCCGATTGGCAGAATGGTAACAAGAGTAACGAACGATATCGAATCGCTCAATGCTCTTTTTTCTTCGGGTATTGTTATGGCATTTAGTGATATTTTTATCATTATCTGGATTTTCGCTTTTATGTTTTTCCTTGATGTAAAATTATCCTTTGTTACACTTTCAATTCTTCCCTTTTTAATTTATGGTACATTTTTGTTCAGAAGAAAAGTTAGAGAAAGTTATAGAGATGTTCGACTGCATCTTGCAAGGTTAAATTCTTATATGCAGGAACATATTACAGGTATGAATGTTGTACAAATTTTTAACAAAGAAAAATCGGAATTGAAAAATTTCTCTTCCATTAATAGTGATTATAAAAAAGCCAATATAAAATCGATTTTTTATTATGCAGTATTTTTTCCTTCGGTAGAATTAATTAGTTCTGTAGCAATAGGTCTTATTATTTGGTACGGTGGTGGAAATGTTATAAGCTCAACTTTAACGATAGGAACTCTTTTTGCTTTTATTCAATATACAGAAATGTTTTTCAGACCTATTAGGGATTTATCCGAAAAATATAATGTGTTGCAAACTGCTATGGCTTCTTCAGAACGCATATTTAAATTATTAGATAATAAAACATTTGTAAATAACTCTGAAAAGCCTGTCAATTTAAATCAAATCAGGGGAAAAATAGATTTTAAAAATGTATGGTTTGAGTATAAAAAAGATGAACCTATATTAAAGGATATTTCATTTAATATAAGTCCCGGGGAAACTGTTGCAATTGTAGGAGCAACGGGTGCGGGTAAAACAAGTATAATAAATATTCTAACAAGATTTTATGATATTAAGTCGGGTTCAATTTTAGTAGATGGAATTGATATAAGAAAAATAAATAAAAGAGAATTACGCAAATATATATCTATTGTGCTTCAAGATGTTTTCCTATTTTCGGGTACCATACGTTCAAATATCAGCATGGATAACGATGAAATATCTGAAGAACAAATTAGAAAAGCAGCCACACTTGTAGGTGCCGATAAATTTATAGAAACACTACCAAACAAATACGATGAAATGGTAATGGAGAGAGGGGCAACACTAAGTGTGGGACAAAAACAATTAATTTCTTTCGCAAGAGCTTTGGCTTATAATCCACAAATACTTATTTTAGATGAAGCTACTTCCAGTGTTGATACAGAAACAGAAGCACTAATACAAAAAGCTATTGAAAAACTTTTAGTCGGGCGCACAGCTATTGTTATTGCACATAGATTATCAACTATCCAAAAGGTGGATAAAATTATAGTAATGCACAAAGGTGAAATAAGAGAGACAGGAAATCATCAGGAACTCTTAGCTAAAAAAGGAATTTATTATAAATTGTATCAGCTACAATATAAAGATCAGGAAATAACAAAATCAGCTTAAATAATTAGGGAGAAGTTTAATGGAACAACACAAATTTATGACATTATCCCGTCATATTATTGAAGGGGAAAAAATGCATCCAGAAGCTACCGGGGAACTTTCCTATCTACTACGAGATCTTTCTTTAGCTGCAAAAGTCATATCGCTTGAGGTTAATAAAGCAGGCTTGGTCGATATACTTGGTTTCACAGGCGATAACAATGTTCATGGCGAGCAAGTAAAAAAACTTGATATGTATGCTCACGATATGTTGATAAGAGCGATGGACCATGGCGGTCATCTATGTGTTATGGCTTCGGAAGAAGAAGTAGAAATAATACACATACCTAAAAAACATAAAGTCGGCAAGTATGTTCTTTTATTTGATCCGCTTGACGGTTCTTCTAATATTGATGCAAACGTAAGTATCGGAACAATATTTTCAATTTATCAACGTATCACCCCGGAAAATACACCGGGTACTTTGGAAGATTGTCTTCAGCAGGGTACAAAACAAGTAGCTGCAGGATATGTTGTCTATGGTTCAAGTACAATCTTTGTTTATACCGCAGGACACGGAACTCATGCATTTACATTGGACCCTTCTTTCGGAGAATTCTTGTTATCATACGAAAACTTACAGATTCCTAAAAAGGCTAAAATCTACAGCATCAACGAAGGCAATTACCTCTATTGGCATAAGGGATTAAAAAAATACATTAAATATCTTCAAGAAGAAGATAAGGAAACCGATAGACCTTATTCATCAAGATATATTGGTTCGATGGTGGCAGATATACACCGTAACATGCTTTACGGAGGAATATTTATGTACCCGGCTGATTCCCGACACCCCAACGGCAAACTAAGATTAATGTATGAATGCAATCCTATGGCATTTTTAATTGAAAATGCCGGTGGTAGAGCAAGCAACGGTAAACAAAGGATTTTAGAAATTAAACCTGAAAAACTTCATCAAAGGGTGCCGATTTTTGCCGGAAGTGAGGAAGATGTGAAAATGGTTGAAAAGTTTATGGCTAAAGCTGAAAAAGAAGAATAGATTATTTTTAATCTATCCTTCTTTCTCTACTGAAGAAACTTTTTCTTTTAATTTT
>DRJC01000092.1 GCA_011052365.1 Ignavibacteria bacterium | reverse complement strand
GAAAAACCTAAAGATTTTAGCGCTTCATTAAAATAAATTTGTGAAGGTTTTCCTATGACTGTCGCTTTTTTAGAAGCGGCATATTCAATGGCAGAAACAAATGAACCCGCATCCAATTTTGGCTTATCATTTTTCATCCAATATTTATTCATTTGCATCGCAATTATTTCTGCTCCGCCAAGCACTTTGTTAAATATTTCATTTAATATTTTATAATTCCATCTATCCCCTAAATCGCCGATAACAACGGCATCAGGTTTATCGTCCTTCATAAAGCTGTCAAAATAATGGGTGATGTTTTCGTCACAATAAACCGATACTTTTAAATTTTTTGTTTTTAAATATTGAAGTGTTGCATCAACAGTAGTCATACATGGAATTTCATAAGGAAGGGAATTGCTTTTTAAGAAGGCTTTTATTTCATCCCCGGTTTTCAAAGTAGAGTTACTAAGTATATGTGATGGAATATTGTTTTTAATTAAAAAATTTAAAAACCCTTTTGCATCTCCGGGGGGAGTGCCACCGACATTAAGGACTCCGTCAAAATCAATTAATATGGGTGTGTTTTTTAACATAAAAAAAGAGCCGGCAATGCAGCCTTATTATTTTTATTGATCCGGCAGTATAATTGAGTATATAAAAAGATGACATCTTTCAACAAGATGTCATCTTTACAAAAAATTTACGCTTTAACCAACGATGGGAATTTAAGTTTTGCAAGTTCAAAAATTCCGAACACAACGCCCACATAAAACAAATTACCGAACAAGGTATAATTAAAGAATGGAATAGCGGCAACATAAGATTCAACCAGTCCTGCCGTGGTTGGTGGATACATTGGGGAAGAAAGCCAAACAGCAAAATTAGTAATTAAAAAGAATAACACTGATGCTACTACTGCAGATACACCGATATTTAAAGGTTTGTTTTGTTTTCGTAAATTAAAACCTATTACAACTATTAGAGCAAAACTAAGATAAACAGCCCACATTGTTGAATGAAGTCCTAAAATTAAATCTGTAATAAACAACGCTGCAAAAGGCACAACAAACGAAAGATATTTTTTATCAAAATAAGCACCTCCGAAAAGAGCTACTGCACCAATAGCGGTAAAGTTCGGGTAATGGGGGATTAGCCTTGTTAATGCGGCAGCAAAAATAATTCCTATCAGTACTACCGTTTTTTTGTTAAATAAATTATTAGTCATAATTTCTTCCTTCTTTATTTTTATTACTGTGCATAGAAATTCACTACTATATAATAACGTAAAACAATATAAAAAGATTCAATTTACTTTTCAAAGTTACAAATTAAATTTTATTCCCATATATGCAGAACGTCTTGCCGTACCGTAACCGAAAACCTCCTCATAATCGGTATTTAATAAATTTACTATTCGTCCGTAAAGCTTTATGTTATTAAACAAATTATAAGAAGCTGCTGCATTTATTATTGTGTGTGATTTAAGCACTACTCTTTTTGCAGGGAAACTTGAAAAATCATTGTCATAACTTATACCCGAATAATTTACTTGTAAATTTAAATTTGTATTTCCGGTTATATTGTAATTAAAAGTAAACGATGCTTTGTTTTCCGGTCTTCTCAGTAAAGAAATACTTTTACTTCCGCTTTCATCTTTGCTTATTGTGTACGTATAATTTGCACTTATAACAAACTTATCGCCTGGGTTGAATGTCATATAAAATTCTACGCCTTCGCTCCTTGCCTTTTTGATATTAAATACTTTAAAGTTGCTGCTAAACCCGAACAGGTTATCAAACGTATTATTGAAATAAGTAACTCCCACCATATATTTATAATTAAAGAAATACTGTTCAATTCCTGCATCCCAGCTTCGGCTTCTTTCCGGGTTCAAATTAGGGTTGCCGAAAGATTGATCAAAGAGATTTGTAAGCGAAGGAGCCTTAAAGCCTGTTCCATAAGTAAATTTAATTTTAGTTCCCGTTTGCCAGATTATATATGCGGGAGCTATTCTAAAAGTAAGTACCGAAGCAAAATATTCGTGAGTGTCGAAACGAAGTCCACCGGAAGCAAAAAATCCCCCTCCCAATTTAATTTGATCCTGCAGGTAAACACCCGTGGACCTTAGAGTTTTTTTAGGAAACGGACTAATAAAAGGTACGGCTCCGGAGTATTTTCCCAGATAGAAATAATCGGAATTTGCACTTTCTACTCCCGTTTCTGCCCCGATAGAAACAAGATTGTTTTTAAGATTAAAATTATTTTGCCATGCAAATTTCACTCTTCTTCCATCATAAAAACTTCTTGAACGAGCAGAAGTATTGTTAAAATTATATCTTCTTAAATTTTTAAGTAAAGAAACCGAAACGGTTTGTTCCCATTTACCGTTTAATAAAAGTAGCTTCCCGCGTAGTTTGTAAGCTCCTTGTTCCAGGTTGTAAATATATGTGGGGTCATCGCCAAACTTGCCGCCGAATTGGTCTAATGCTGATTTGGCTTTTGTAAAGTGTATAAACAGGTCAATATTAAAATTATTATTTAATGTAAAACCGATTCTTGAATTTATGTTATAACGAGCCGAACCGTCCCTTTCCTTATTACCGAATCGTACATCAGCAGAAGAAAAGCCGTCGGTTTTTTCCCTGCTGAGTGAAAGTGAATAATTAAAATTTCTTACACTCCCGCTAAATAGAGCTAATCCTTTGTATGAGTTATAAGAACCTCCTTCTAAAGAAAGATTAAGTTTTGGTTTTCCGCTACCTTTTTTTGTAATAATATTTATAACCCCGGAGATTGCGTTGCTTCCGTATAATGTGCTTTGTGCACCCCTTAATATTTCTATCCTGCTGATATTATCAACCGACAAGTCCGTAAAATCAAATGTGTTATTTATATCGTTCGGCATATTCATTTCAATTCCGTCAACCTGCACAAGCGTAAAATCCGGGTTTCCGCCCCTCAAATAAACTTGTGAAATTGAGCCTCTGCCTCCCTGGTGTGAAACAGATAGTCCGTATTGGCTTTGTAATAATTCTAATACAGTGCTGCTGTTGGAATTTTCAATTGTACTTGAATCAATAATCGAAATCGAACTTGCCAATTCATATTCAGGTACAGCGGTTCTTGTTGCCGTTACAACAATTTTTTTTAATAAGTAAGTTTTAACAGAATCGATTTTGCCGGTTGACTTATTTTGTGCGTTTACAATAATTGCAGAAAACAAAATAAGAAAAACCGTTTTAAGTAAAATAGAATTTTTCATTGAAGTTACTCCTATAAAATTTTGAAAAGGTTGTAACTTCGTGGGGAGAAAAAATAGAAATGTGAGAAAAGAAATTCCCGCATTAACCGAACCTCGCCCGCGAAGGTTGATTGTTAAAAAATTTATGGCAGGTCTCCTGGCTCGAAATAATCGTTCAACGCCTTCCCAATTCTATAAAATTAAATCAGTGGCATTTGCTGAACAAAAAACTTTCTTACAGTTGCGCGGCAGCACCGGAATTCCAAACTTAAATATTTGGTCACCGGTTTCCCTATTCTCCCCGATACTTATCGGGGCACCATAAAATGTAAAAGAACTGTGGACGAAGATAAATTTTATTTTTTATAAATCAAAATTAAAAACTGCTGAGGATGGCTTGCAAAAATGATTAAAATAAATATTAGGTGGGGTAGAGATTGGAACGGGAACTTTGATTTGAAGAACCAGAATTTTTATGATTTGGCACATTTTGAGTTAGATGGAAAGAATTGAGGGTTTTTATAATATTTTATTCTTTATCATTAGGTATTATCCAAAGTGTAAACGTTTTTAATTCAATTCGTCCTGTAAAAAGGATTTCCGTAACTGGCGCAACCACAATATAATTATTAGTTAATTCAACAATTTTTAAACCCAATCCCCAATGAGTTTGTATATTAACAATAGGTTGAGATTTAAATATAGGCAATTTAGACGCATTTATAGGTTTAAGATTTTTAAAATAAAATTTTGTGTCATAATTATTTGGTTTAAAATTTAATGTATCTAATTCAAGATTTGGGACCACATAAATATTTAATAACGTCTTAAGGTGCTCTAACTTTTTAAGCATTATATTATTAATCTTATTAAAACCATTACTTAGAGAAACATATTTTTTATTTAATTTATTAATTTCTGTAACTTTATTAGCTAATTCTTTATTTAATGTAGTATAATCAGATTTAATAGAATCAGTTTTGGCTTTAACCATAGAAATATCTGGCTGTATTTGTTTATTAATATCAGTTTTTATGGAGGAAATTATTTGAGATTTAATATTCCAGCCTAAAAATATAATTACACTTGTTACAACTATCAAAGTAAGCTGAAGAGAATGGATACGTAATTTTAAATCAAAATAACGATCATTTGGATAGTTTTTGTCGTTTAAAGATTTTTTTAGTTTAAAAAGTTGAAAAATAACTATTCCTTCTGAAATTAAGACGCAAACTAAAACGATAACTGCTACTGTTAATATATTTTCTTGCATACTGATTAATTTATGATTTTATTTTCTATTAATACCACCTGTGTAATTGGCGTTTTTAGTAGTACACTAATAATGACATTATAACTTGTGGATATTATTGAAGTTATGCAAATGAGATTTTAGGATTTATTGTTTTCAAATTTATTTGAATTATATAATAAGATTATTCCAATTCAACAACTGCTGCTAAT
>DRJC01000091.1 GCA_011052365.1 Ignavibacteria bacterium | reverse complement strand
TATTGGTCTATTAATAAATTCATTTGTTTGGTAAATTGAGAATAATTTTTACGTGCTAAATAGTAAGAGGCTACTAAACGTTCCGCTTTTCCCCAGGGTATTTTTGATTCAACAAAATTAAATGCAACACTGTCGATATAATTATTTCGTATTAAAAGTTGATCGGTTGGTATTGAGCGTCTTTTGGAAATAAATGGCCAATCGTTTTTCAATAATTTTATTTTGTACGCAGCAATAGAAGAATCTAATTTTGAAAAATTAAAGTCTTTACGTGTTATACTATCTTGAATAGCAAACGGAATTGTTTTTGGTTTTGTCTTTGGCAGATAATCAAGCTTTTGCATTTCCTCATAAAAAAGTTGACCGATGTATTGGTAACCTCTTAAGGTAGGATGCAGATGATCAGTTATTAGATTGTTACCGACAATGTGGTCGGGACTTAATACAGCAAATAACGAATCAACATTTATTAACTGAATTTTATAATATAGACTTAATCTTTTAATAATTCGATTTATTTTTTCAGGTGCTCTAAAACGTAGCATATCCAAATCTTTTGCAAAACGGAAAAGTGAATCTGCTACAGTGTCGTTTATGCCGATGTATTTTCTTGCACTATCAAATACAATTTTTGCAGACGGAAAATTCTTTGTCCTTTTAGAAATAAACGGTGCAATTCCCTTAAGATTACTTGACAGAGTAGAAATAATAAGTGGAACATTTTGGACTTTTATCATTTCAATTATGTCCTGCATATTTCCCTCAAACTGCTGTAAACCGGCGTTGTAAATATCTGATTTAAAAGGGATTGCTTTCTTCTTTGCCATTCTTGCCATCAAAGTTCCGGTAATGGGTTTGGAACTGCTGAAAATTTTTGTAATAGATTGAATTGTATTTCTTAATAATTGAACAATTTTAAAATTATTTAAACCTAAAATAAGATTAACAACATCCCTGGAACGACCGAGAGATTCTAATGAACCGACACCGAGTGCACCGTAATATTCATTGTGCCCTGCATACATAAGGATTAGATCCGGTTTCTGAGCAAGAACGTCCGGCACAATATCCCTTATTGTGTAAGTATTTACGGCAGTAAGAGCTACGTTGACTACTTCAATTTTAGAATCAGGATACATTATCTCTAACCGTTTGCGGATATATCTTGAAAATGAACCTAACGGCATAAACGGATATCCTTCTGCGCTGCTGCCTCCAAGTACGAAAACACGGAATGAATTATTTGGCTTAACTTTTAGGAATGTATCTTGAAGTGATTCGGGAACGTTTTTCGTATTATAAAAATATCTTCGCGCAAAATCGGGATTTAACCCTAATCTCCCTGGACTTACTTCCATCCAAGTTTGTGTATTGTATCCGTAATTAAACAAGTTAAGTGATACTTCAAGAAGTACGATAAAGAGTAAAGGGATTAGAATTAGAAATAAATAAAATATTTTAGGTGTTCGTGGTAATGGATTTTTATCAAGAATGTTTTGAACTTCAGATTGTTCCACGCCTAATTTTTTCGCTAATTTTCTTACTGAATATTTTTTCCTGTTTTCCTTTACCCACTGAATTTGTTTATTTGATAAGCCCAATTTCTATCCGTTATTATTGATGATATAAAAAAAATGTCATTTGAAAATACGTATAATTTTTAAAAATAATAATAATTTAATTTGTTCTATGGTTATGAAAAATTTAAATTAGATAATGCAATTCAAACAGATTATTTGTTTATGTACATTTTAGGAATATCGGCTTTTTATCACGATAGCGCAGCTTGTCTTATCAAAGACGGTAAAATAATTGCCGCTGCTCAGGAAGAGAGATTCACAAGAAAAAAACACGACCACGGATTTCCGATTAATGCAATAAATTTTTGTCTTAATTTTGACGGCTTAGTTTCTTCCGATATAAAACTTATCTCATTTTATGATAAATCATTTCTAAAATTTGAAAGAATACTTGAGACTTATCTCCAATTTGCACCCAAAGGTATAAAATCATTTATAAAAGCTATGCCTCTTTGGATTAAGCAAAAACTATGGATGAAAGAATATATCAAAAAGGAATTGAGTTATGAGGGAAAAATTATTTTCCCCGAACATCATTTTTCACACGCTGCATCTGCATTTTATCCTTCACCTTTTAACGAAGCAGCAATATTAACAATGGATGGAGTAGGGGAATGGACAACTACCAGTTTCGGCGTTGGTAATGGTAATAAAATTGAATTGTACGCTGATATTAAATTCCCTCATTCTCTCGGACTTCTATATTCTGCGTTTACTTATTTTACAGGGTTTAGGGTAAATTCAGGTGAGTACAAAGTAATGGGACTTGCACCGTATGGCGAACCAAAATACAAAGATATAATTTTAAAAGAATTAATTGATGTAAAAGATGACGGCTCATTTAGAATGAATATGGATTACTTCAATTATCCCGCCGGTTTGCAAATGACTAACAATAAATTTAACAAGTTGTTCGGAGGAGAGCCGAGAAAACCCGAAAGCAAATTAACTCAAAGAGAAATGGATTTGGCAAGGTCTGTTCAGGAAGTTACTGAAGAAATTGTTTTGAAACTGGGCAAGCATGTATTTAAAGAAACAGG
>DRJC01000090.1 GCA_011052365.1 Ignavibacteria bacterium | reverse complement strand
GGCGGGTAGGCGTTTCGGCATAGACAGGTCTAAAAGGTAAATTATAATAAATTAAGCCTGGATTATAAGCTGAAATTAAAAGATATTTTTAATCCGTTAGCTAATGGATACCTTTTTTAGAGTAGACTCATTTATTATAAAATATTACCGATAAATTTAACAATAGTCCCGCCTTCTTTACTTTCAGTTATTTGCAAACTTCCCCCTATTTCTTCAGCTCTTTTTTTCATATTTATTAAACCGTTACCTTCTGTAACAACTGATATATTAAAACCAACTCCGTTATCTTTTACAGACATTTCTAATCTCTTCCCTTTTATTGATGCGTCTAATATAATTTCAGTGCAGTTACTGTGTGTAATACAGTTATTAAGAGCTTCTTTAAATATAAGATAAATATTCTGCCTGTGTTCCATAGATAGCTTAACTTTCTCTAATGATTTAATATTCTCTGATTTAAAAGAAATACTTGTGTAAGTTAATAGTTCGGCGTATGTGTCGCGTAGACGTAAAATGAGGTCGTATAAAGACTCTCTTTTAGGATTTACGAGCCAAACAATATCACTTAGGTCATCAACTAAATTACGAGAATTTTCACTTATTGTTTTTAATGAATACTTAACATCATTGTCATCTGTTTTAATTTTTTTAGATATAACTTCACTTAAAATAGATATGCCCGTTAAACTTGAACCAATATTATCATGCAAATCAGTGGCTATTTTTGTTTTTATGTGCTCAATTCTGAAAAAATTTCTAATTCTTAAAAATATAATTGATGCAACAAGTCCCCCAATTAACAATGTAGCAAAAGCAATAAACCACCAGGTTTTCCAAAACGGCGGTGTAATTATAATCTGTAGCGATATACCTTTATTATTCCAAAGACCATCATTATTTGATCCTTTCACTCTAAAAACATAATTACCGGGGTCTAAATTTGTATAAGTAACAAATCTTCTGTTGCCGGAATAAATCCAATTTTTATCAAAGCCTTCCATTCTGTAAGCATATTTATTTTTTTTAGGTGATACAAAATCGAGTGAGGCAAATTCAATTGAAAATACATTTTGCTTATAAGAAAGTTGAATTTTTTTTGTATATGAAATGTTTCTTGTTAAAATTGAATCTTTTTCATTTAGCTTTACGCTTTGATTAAAAATCTTAAAATCGGTTATTACAACATTAGGTATATGCCTGTTGGTTTTTATTTCCTTTGTGTTAATTACATATAAACCTTTCGTTCCGCCAAAAAATAGTTGTCCGTTTTTTCCTTTAAAGCCGGCACCCCAAAAAAATTGATTACCCTGAAATCCGTCATTTATATCATAATTTGTAAATTTATTTTCTTTCGGATTATACATCGAAAGTCCATTATCCGAACTCATCCATATATTTCCATTATCATCGCCTTGTATACTGTAAATAATGTTGCTGTTAAGTCCGTCCTTAATTGAATAATGTTCAAATACCGGGTCAACGGCATCCTGCTGGCTCGGTGAAAGTTTATTTACACCTCCACCGTAAGTACCAAACCAAAGATTCCCTTTTTTATCTTCATATACTGAAATTACTCTGTCATCACTTAAGCTATATTTATTTCCCGGATTTGACCGATGAATTATAAACTTAACCGAGGAAGGATCAATTAAAGCATTTTTTCTGTCCTTTGCATTTAGTTTATTCAAACCGTTCCAGCTACCTATCCAAAGGTTTCCGTTTCTATCTTCAATAATACAAGATTGGACTTCATTATTGCTCAAGCTATAAGGATTTCCCGGCTCATTCTTGAAATTTATAAACCTATTCTTCTTCCTGTTGTAAAGATCAAGACCGGTGTTTGTACCTACCCATAAATTACCGTCCGAGTCTTCATAAATTGCTTGGATTATATTATTACTCAGAAAGTTCGGTCTGGAAAATGAATTTTTTGAATTTATAAATTTTATATTTTTATAGTTTTTTGAATTGACAGGTCTCAGGCTTCTGTTTAATCCCCCGCTCCACGTACCAACCCATAAGTAACCGAGTTTATCTTTGGTAATCGCGGAAATGGAATAATCACTTAAACTGTATTTATTTTTTTTATTATTTCTGTAGTGATAAAATTTAGTTCCGTTAGGTTTTAACCTGTTTAACCCTCCGCCTAAAGTTCCAACCCATAATGTACCGTCATTTTCCTGGTATATTGAACGTACGGTACTAAAACTTAAACTGTATTTATTGAAGGAGTCATGCTTAAAATGTCTTATATTGATTCCATCCCTATTGAATTTAAAAATACCATCTTCAGCCGTACCAATCCATATAACACCTGAGTTATCCTTGTACAAAGAAAGGACATTATTATTTGTTAACAAATTGGAATTTGAAAGTCCGGAATTGATTTTTGTAAACTTGTTAAGTTCTTTATTAAAATGATATAATCCGTCACCTGTTCCAATCCACAACATTTTTGAATCGTCTTTAATAATTGAATTTACCCTATTACTATTAGCATTGTTATTTTCGGAAGGGTTAATAAGAAACTGTGTAACTTTTTTTGTTTTTGTATTTAATTTAATTATGCCGGTTAAATTCCCTAAGAATATATTCCCGGAATCATCTTCGTAAATAGATAATATTACTTTGCTTTTAAGTTTTTTTCCAGCAGAATTTATAAATGGATACCTTACAAATTCGCCTGTTTTCCTATTAAATTTATCTATACCCCTGTTGCTTCCTACCCAAAGCCCTCCGGACTTATCTTCAAATACTTTTAATATTGTATTATCGCTAATGCTGTTTGGATTTTTCGGATCGTGTTTAAAATGTGTAAAGACACCTGTTTTCCTATCAAAAAGGTCCAAACTGCCTTCAGTACCCACCCATAAATTACCGTAACTATCTTCCAATATTGTCCTTACATTATTAAAACCTATGCTGTTCGGATTATTGGGGTCATTTTTGTAAGTAGTAAATATTTCCCGTTCACTGTCAAACCTGGACAATCCCCTGCTGTTTGTCCCAATCCATAAAATATCGTTCCTATCTATATAAACAGTCCAAATAAAATTATCCGAGATTGAATTTGTGTCCTGGGGATTATGTTTATATACAGTAAAGTTGTAACCATCAAATTTGTCCAAACCATCTTCGGTTGCAAACCACATAAAACCCTTTTTATCTTGAACAATGCTGTGAACTGTATTTTGTGAAAGACCGTTTTCACTAAAGATATGCGCAAAATTTATTTGGTTGGATTGGGCGGAATTAATTTTAGTAAGGCTAAAAAAAGAAATGAAAACTAATAAAATATATGCCTTTGATTTTAGCATAAATGATTTATTAAAAAATAATTAAAAAATAAATTCGTATCCCACACGAAACTGAAAATGAAGCTTGTTGTTCTTCTAATTTAATAGGAAAACCCTATGGGAACAATAATAAAGATTATTATTGGAATGTACAATTTTATTAAAATAATGCTTTAAGAAAAATTTCTCCTTCCAGTCTCCCGAAGGGACTCTTTGGAGGAAATGACAGAAGTAATTATGAAATGACAGTTTATTAGTGGTCATATCGATAGGAGCGGAGTGACTGAGATATCTTTCACTTTGCATTTGAGAGAAAGATTTCTCACTCCGTTCGAAATGACATTTTCAAGCACCTCCTGACTTCCAACCCCTACATCATTAATATTGAGAATGCGAGCTAAAATCCAACTATTTTTGC
>DRJC01000089.1 GCA_011052365.1 Ignavibacteria bacterium | reverse complement strand
ATTGCTTTCCGGCAAAAAACTTCAAATGAAAAGCAAACCGTAAAAGTTTTAAATAATGAAAACAACAAAAACCTTTAATTAGTGTAGCGTCGTAGGCGCGATAATATGGCAAAACCGAGTAGAGGCAAAAACCAAAAGTTCCGTAGGCTTATCTGCGGTAGCGAAACTATGACAACAATTACACTTTCCAATTCATCGGAGAAATAACAACTACAAACTCACCCTTTGTTACCTTCGTATTTAAATTGTTTAATATTTCATCCGGTTTGCCCCTCCAGGTTTCTTCAAACTTTTTGGTAAGTTCTCTACAGACAGCAACAGTTCTGTTAGGCATATATTCTTTTAATTCACTTAATAGTTTCTCTATTCGGTAAGTAGACTCGTATAATACAATCGTTCTTTTTTCTTCGGCAAGCTGCTTAAGTTTTTTTTGTCTTCCTTTCTTTTGAGGAAGAAATCCTTCAAACACAAAGGAATCCGTAGGAAGTCCGCTGATTGAAAGTGCTGTAATTAAAGCAGTAATGCCGGGTATTGGTACAACAGATATATTTTCCTTAATAGCAAGAGATACAAGTCTTACGCCTGGGTCCGATATGGAAGGTGTGCCGGCATCGGAAGTCAAAGCACAATTTTCTCCATTTAAAATTCTATCGCATATTTTTGCAGATTTTTTAGTCTCGTTTACTGCATTCAATGATGTTAGTTCTTTTTTAATATCAAAATGTTTAAGCAAAAAAGAAGTTACCCGTGTATCTTCGCAAGCAATAAAATCTACTTCTTTCAAAACTTCTAATGCTCTCAAAGTTATATCTTTCAAGTTGCCGATTGGTGTGCTTACAATATATAATTTACCTTTCATTTACAAAAACGTTTTTTAATACAATTGATAAACTAAAATAGAATATTATTTTATAAAATAGATGGTTTGTTCTAAAGTTAGTGATGGAGGCTGTCTCAAAAGTAATTTCTTTATTAAAAAATAGCACACGGATAACACGGATTAAGCTGATTTTCGCGGATATTTTATTTGAAAATTACTATTGAGACAGCCTCCTTTTTTTAAAATTATAATGATTTCAATATTGATTTTATTTTCGTAATTCCTTCGTCCAATTCTTCTTTTGTAATGTTCAACGGCGGTCTGAATCTTATCGATTTTTCACCGCAGCCGAGTATGAGTAATTTATCTTTTAGACATGCTGCATTAAATTTATCACGGGTATCCCCGTCAGGTAAATCGAAGGAACACATAAGCCCAAGTCCGCGTGTATTTGAGATCAGATCTGGAAAATCATTTTGAATTACATGTAAATTTTCCAACAGGTAATCACCTTGTAACCGGGCATTATCAACAAGATTTTCCTCGTCAATAATTTCAAGAATTCTTTCCGCTCTAACCATGTCCGTAAGATTAGCACCCCAGGTAGAGTTTATTCTGCTTGAAACTTTAAAGCAATTATTTTTAATCTCATCAATTCTTTCAGATACCATAATTCCACAAACCTGTGCTTTTTTTCCAAAGGAAATAATATCAGGTTTTACATAATAATCGGAAGCCCAGAATTTACCTGTCAAACCAAAGCCGGTCTGTACTTCGTCGAACATAAGCATAATTTCGTTTTCATCAGCAATTTCTCGCAGCTTTAAGAAAAATTCTTTTCTGAATAAATTATCACCGCCTTCTCCTTGAATAGGTTCAATAATAATTACTGCAATATCATCGGGATTATTTTTTATAGCTTCATTTATTTCTGCAATTGCTTTGTTTTCCGTTGCAATAATTTGCTCTAAATTATTCTCAACTGGAAAAATCGCTTTTGGATTTGTTATTCTCGGCCAATTAAATTTAGGATAATACTTTACTTTTGTAGGGTCGGTGTTAGTCAACGACATTGTATAACCTGTTCTACCGTGAAAAGCTTCTTTAAAATGTATAACCTGAAATCCTTTTTCTTCTTTGATTCCTTTTTCAAAATTCTTCTGTACTTTCCAATCGAAAGCGACTTTTAAACCGTTCTCAACCGCTAATGCACCACCTGAAATAAAAAACAAATGTTTCATATAATCCGGCTTGGCAATATGAGCAAAAGTATTTACAAAACTTGCCAATTGTTCTGTATAAATATCTGAGTTAGAAGGTTTGTTTACTGCGGCGGTCGCCAATTTTTTGCGGAATTCAGGATTGTTAATTTTGGGATGATTTAATCCCAAAGCATTTGAAGCAAAAAAAGTAAAAAGGTCTAAGTATTCTTCGCCTGTCTTTGCGTCTATTAATCTAACGCCTTTGCTTTTTTCTAAATCCAATACCATATCAAATCCGTCGGCAAGCATATACTCACCGATAACCGTGCGTACGTTTTCCGGCTTAACATTGTATTTTTTATAATTATTAATTTGATCGAAATTTTCTGTATTATTTTCCATGGCCATACTCCAAGTTCAAAAATTGTTCAGTGTAAATTGATAAGGTCTAATTAAAAAGAATAGGGGAGTAGAAAAGGATTAAAATACATTTTCAAATTTTGAAACGAAATAACTTCTGTGTGTAGCTATTAAATATTTGGACGGTATATTTTGAATAATTATCATAAAAATAAGTTAATTATTAATATTAAATTTAATCAAATATAATTTATAGTTCAATTTAATTAGGACTCCAATTCTGTGTAAATATATATTCCTTGATATTTATTTTTATAATTGTTACACTTACCGTAACAATTAAAATATTTTATGTCTGCATCTACAAAATTATCAAACTCAGTAAAGGCGCTTTGTTATTTGGCTGATTCGAAAAAGCCTTGCAATAGTATTGAGATATCAGAAAAAACCGGTATCAATGCATCAAAATTAAGAAAACTTCTTTCATTGTTGTGTAAAAATCAAATTGTACAAAGTAACAAAGGAGCATTTGGTGGTTTTTCACTGAATAAAAATACTGATGAAATTCTTCTGCAAGAAATATATTGTGCGATAGAAGATAGAAAAGCATTCGATTTACATTCTTCTTTGGAAAACAAAAACAACAGTTTTTATAATTCAGAAATAAACAAATATTTCTTGGACTTATTTGAAAATATTCAGGTAGATATTGAAAAAAAAATGAGAAAGATAACACTAAAAGAAATACTTAAAAAAACAAGAACCTACAAAAGATAATCCATTAGCTAACAGATAGGAAACAATAAACTATAAATAATAAATAGAAAATAATAAATAATAAATTATAAACGGAGATTAAAATGGAATTCCTAAAAAAATTACGAATTGACGCAGAGAATTTCGGTTCAAGTACAGGCAGAGAATGGAACGAAACCAAGGACAGTGGAGAGTTAAAAATATCTTCACCGGCTGATGGTAAACATATTGCTGCTGTGTATCAATGCTCGGAAACAGATTACAACTCTGTAATTGAAAAAGCTCAAAGTGCATTTAAAATTTGGAGAAAAATGCCTGCACCCCAAAGAGGAGAAATTGTAAGACAAATCGGTTTAAAATTAAGAGAATATAAACACGAACTTGGTACTTTAGTTTCATACGAAATGGGGAAATCACTTCAGGAAGGATTGGGAGAAGTTCAGGAAATGATAGACATTTGTGATTTCGCTGTCGGACAGTCACGCCAATTATACGGTTTTACGATACATTCTGAAAGACCAAATCATAGAATGTACGATCAATATCACCCGTTGGGGATTGTTGGAGTTGTATCTGCATTTAACTTTCCGGTTGCTGTTTGGGCTTGGAACGCAATGATAGCAGCGGTTTGCGGAGATGTGGTTTTGTGGAAACCTTCGTCAAAAGTTCCCTTAACTGCTATTGCCTGCCAAAAAATAGTTGCCGATGTATTGGAAGAAAATGATTTACCGGAAGGGATATTTTCGTTAATAATAGGCAGAGGTTCTCTTATTGGTGAAAAAATGCTGAACGATAAAAGGGTACTATTAATATCCATTACAGGCTCAACAAAAGTAGGCAGACATGCAAATGAAGTTATTGCAAAAAGATTCGGAAAAGCAATTTTGGAATTAGGCGGTAACAACGGAATTATAATTACACCGAATGCAAATTTAGAAATGGCTATACCGGCAATTGTTTTCGGTGCAGTCGGTACTTGCGGACAGAGATGTACGTCAACACGAAGACTCATAATTCACGAATCAATTTATGATAAAGTTAAAAATTCTTTAACCAAAGCTTATGAGAGTTTGAAAATAGGTGATCCGTTAGATGAAACAAATCACGTTGGTCCATTGATTGATAAAGGTGCCGTTGAAATGTTTACTTCAGCATTGAAAAAAGTTGAAGAAGAAGGCGGCAAAATTATTTATGGCGGTGAAGTATTGGAAGGTGAAGGATATGAGTCAGGCACCTACGTAAAGCCTGCTATTGTTGAAGCTGAAAACGAATACGAGATTGTGCAGGATGAAACATTTGCACCAATCTTATATTTAATAAAATATTCAGGAACAGTTGAAGATGCAATTGAAATACATAACGGTGTGGTTCAGGGATTATCTTCTTCGATTTTTACTGATAACCTCCAGGAAGGTGAAAAATTCTTGTCTGCATTAGGTTCTGATTGCGGAATAGCGAATGTTAATATCGGTACATCCGGTGCTGAAATTGGTGGAGCATTCGGAGGCGAAAAGGAAACAGGCGGGGGAAGAGAATCAGGTTCGGATGCTTGGAAATCTTATATGAGAAGACAGACTAATACTATTAATTATGGTAGTGATATGCCTTTGGCACAAGGTATTAAATTTGAAATATAAATAAATATCGTAGTAGAGACGTTTAATCCGTCTACTTGCCTTGCCGGCAGGCAGGCGTTTAGCAAAGATGAACTTTGCATAACAAGTTAAACGTCTCTACATATAATTTCAACCAATCGTTAGATAAATATAATCAGCAAGAATGTGTGCGGATTCATTTAATTCAGCATCATCTTTTTTATTGTCAGGCGATGGTTTCTCACCTTTTTTTACAAGCTTAAGTCCGGCTACTTTTCTTCTTTCGTTCTCTTTTTTGAACTTTTCTTCTTCTCTTTTTTTCTTCTCTTCTTCTCTTATCTTTTTATTTAACGATATTTTCATATCTTTTCTATTTCTTTTGTATTCATTTATATTTGCAATTAAATTTTGAAATTCAAAATCTTTTTTGATTCTTGTTAAATGCTCAGCTCTTAGTTTTTTAAGATACGGCTTAATATTTCCAAAAGTTTTATATTTGACTGAATCAATCTTGTCCCAAGGGAGCGCCGAAGGTTCAGCACTTTCGCCTATCTTTTGCGGATCAAAAGCAGTAGGAAATAGTATGTCAGGTGTAACACCTAAATCCTGTGTGCTTCCCCCGTTTATCCTATAAAATTTAGCTATCGTTAATTTAACCTGTCCGAGTTTCATATTAGTGTTGGGCATCAAATTGTTAAGGTTTATCATATTTTGTACGGTACCTTTACCGTAGGATGTTTCTCCAATTACAATACCTCTTCCATAATCTTGAATAGCCCCTGTAAATATTTCGGATGCTGAAGCGCTAAACCTATTTATTAATACTGCCAATGGTCCGGTATAGACAATTTTAGGATCAGGGTCCCTGCTAACATCAATAGACCCGTTAGAATTTTTTACTTGAACAACCGGGCCCTTTTTAATAAATAATCCCGTAAGTGAAATAGCTTCCTGTAACGAACCGCCACCGTTATTTCGCAAATCGACAATTACACCGTCAACTTTTTCTTTTTTTAATTTTTTTAGTAATGCTCTAACGTCTCTTGTTGTACTTTTGTAATTTGGATTACCTTTTCTGGCAGCATCAAAATCAATATAAAAAGCCGGAATGGATAATACACCTATTTTGTAGCTCAGTTTGTTGTTAATAATATCCAAAACATTTTCTTTTGCTGAAATATCATTGAGCAGAATTTTGTCTCTTACAAGTTCAATTACTTTTGGTTCAGCTGTAATGTCATTTGCTGCCGGAATAATTTGCAATCTAACTACTGTGCCTTTTTTACCTCTTATTAATTGGACAACTTCTGTAATTCTCCATCCGATTACATCCACCATTTTTCCGATTTTGCCCTGAGCTACTCCAATAATTTTATCATCCCTGTGTAATTGTTTACTCTTAAATGCGGGACCGCCGGCAATAATTTCTGCTACTTTGGTATATTCGTCATCAGTCATTAGCCTAGCGCCAATTCCTTCCAAAGATCGGCTCATATCTATATTAAAGTTCTGTGATGCAATTGGAGATAAGTAATCGGTATGAGGGTCAATAGATAGTGCAAATGCGTTCATATAATTTTGGAAAACATCTTCACTATTAAACTGGTAAAAAACTTTTCTATAATTGTTATATCTTTTTTTCAGGATTTTTTTTGTAGCATCCCATTTTTTACCTGCTAACAAAAGATTAAGTGCATCATATTTTACTCTTTTTCTCCATAACTCGTTACTTTCTTTTATATTTTTTGGCCAATCAGTACTATCTCTTTTAACAGTATAGTATTCGTTTTTATTAAAATTAAAACCTTTATTTAACAGTGCATCTGCATATTTTATTCTATTACTTAATCTTTTATAAAAAACATTAAAGATATGATAAGCCTCTTTAAGCTGTCCTTTTTTAATATAATCATCCATTAAAAATTTCTGTTTACTAAAATTTTTAATGTCGGATTTTAGAAATATCATTTTGTTGTAATCTAAAGATTTTAAATAACGGTTAAATATATTTACCGAAAGTGAGTCGTCCAATTTTATTTTCTTATAATGATATCTCTGCATTAAAGTTGTTATAAGTTTGTCTTCGGCAGGAAAGTATGGTTTCGGCGTCCAAATTTTTATAGAATCTTTCTCTATTTTATTTTGGGAAAAAGTAAAATTAGTTGTAGTAATAAAAATTACGAGTAAAAATAAAGCCTGTGTTAAAATTGATTTCTTCATAAATATTTGATCTGTATTATTTTTTAATTTATTAAATTGTACTATAATAGTAGTTTTTAGTTCCTTTAAAGAAATATGCTTTTGAGAAAAGAGTTTAATTAAAGAAAGAATATTTTGTCACGAGTTAATTTACAATTTATTTTTTTATCCGTTAGCTAACGCATTACTTTTCTACAGTTCTTGCAAAAATTAAGTCAACATTTTTTAGCATCTTTTTGTTATCAAACATGTCGTTTATCTCATCAATTGAAATATATTTTTTTATCTCTTCCGATTTTATTAATTCATCTCTTAAATTTTTATCTTTATCCTTCCATACATCCATAGCCGCAGTTTGTACCAACTTATAAGCTTGTTCACGCGATAGACCTTTATCGACAAGGTGAAGTAAAACAGTTTGTGAAAAGACCAACCCACGGGTCAAATTAAGATTTGCATTCATATTCTCAGGATAAATGATCAATCTTTTTACGAGACCAATCATTAAATAAAGCATGTAATTTAATGTTATTGTACTATCCGGAATTATTACTCTTTCAACTGAAGAATGTGAAATATCTCTTTCGTGCCAAAGTGCAACATTCTCTAAAGATGCCATTGCATTGCTCCTTAAAAGTCTTGCAAGTCCGCAAATTCTTTCACTTACTATCGGGTTCCTTTTATGCGGCATTGCCGAGGAACCTTTTTGTCCTTTTGAAAAATATTCCTCAGCTTCCAAAACTTCTGTTCTTTGCAGGTGTCTTACTTCCAATGCAATTTTTTCAAGACTTGCACCAATGATTGAAAGTGTTGTTAAATATTCAGCATGCCTGTCCCTCTGAATAATTTGGGTTGAGACGGAAGCAGGTTCCAAGTCCAAATTTTCACATACATATTTTTCAACTTCAGGTGAAAGATGTTCAAACGTTCCTACAGCGCCCGAAATTTGTCCCACACTAATTGTATCGATAGCGTTTTTTAATCTCGTAATATTTCTTTTTGCTTCTTCGAACCAAAGGACAAACTTTAATCCCATTGAAGTCGGTTCGGCGTGAATGCCATGTGATCTTCCGACACAAACTGTGTGTTTTAATTCTTCGGCTCTAACTTTCAAAGCATTTTTTAATTCACATAATTGTTTTAGTAAAATTTCTCCTGCTTCTTTCATTTGATAAGAGAGTGTAGTATCCAAAATGTCTGATGAGGTCATACCGTAATGAATATGGCGCGATGCAGAGCCGACATATTCTGAAACATTTGTTAAAAAAGCAATAACATCGTGCTTAGTTGTTTCTTCTATTTCTAATATTCTGTCAATCTTAAAATTAGCTTTGTCTTTTATAGTTTGCACATCTTCTTTTGGAATATCACCTGATTCGGCTCTTGCTTCGCAAGCTAATATCTCAATTTTAAGCCAGGTTTCATATTTAAATTGATCTTCCCATATTTTTCCCATTTCAGGGCGCGTGTATCGTGCTATCATTTACTTTTCTCCAATTTCATTTTTAACGTATGTTTTTTTCCGTCTCTAAAAACTTTTAATTTAATTGTCTGCCCGGTTCTGAATTCTTGGAAAACACTTAACAAAGTTTTCTCATTAATTATTTTATATTGTTCAACTTGAACAATTATATCTCTTACTTTCAAGCCGCTTTTATCGGCAGGTGAATTTGGGATAATTTGAGTTACAATAACCCCTTTTATAGATGGTAAACCGTAAGCACGTGCAATACCCTCATCTATTGATTGAACACCGAGTCCAACATCAAAATTTCTGTTTACACTTCCGTTGTCTTTTAATTCATGAATAATTCTTTTAACTTTATTTATAGGAATTGCGAAACCCAAGCCTATGTTTCCTTGACTTCCGGCTGTAAAAATAAGTGTATTCATGCCAATAACATCGCCCATACTATTTACTAAAGGACCACCGCTGTTGCCTCCATTAATTGCTGCATCGGTTTGGATCATATTGAGGTAGTATCTTTGATTAAGTGGTTGAAGATCTAATCCGGTTGAACTGATTACTCCAACAGTTACAGTAGGTTTGTAATTTAGAGAAAAAAGACCGAATGGATTTCCCAAAGCTACTACCCATTCACCGATTATTATATTATCGGAATTACCGAGCGTGACTGTTGGGAAATTTTTTCCTTTAATTTTGAGTAAAGAAATATCGGTTGCATGGTCAGTACCTACTAATTTAGCCGAGTAGTTTTTACCGTTTGTAAGCGTAACGGTAATTTGTGAAGCATTGCCTGCTACGTGATCATTGGTTACAATATAACCGTCTGGGGAGATTATATAACCCGAACCGAGTTCTTTTACTTTTTGTCTGTATTCTCCGCTGTTACCAAAGAATTGTCTGAAAAAAGGATCATTGTAAAATGGGTTATACGGGTTTTGATATTTTCTTATTTCTATAACATTTATGCCGACTACAGCAGGACTTACTTCCTTAACAGCTCTTGTTATAACATTATTTCTGTCATTTGTTATTGCTTTTGTTACTTGTTGTTTTTGTTTAACCTGTGTTAAAGTAGGCGGAGTAATTACATCAGATTTGTAAAAGTAGGGTACAGGCTGACTTGATTGATATATAAAAAATACGGACACAATTAAAATTATTATAACTATAAATAAATAAATAAAACTTTTTTTAATTTGCATTTTTATTTCCTCTAACTGGTAGATTTAGTCTTTTAATTTCATCTTTAAATGGAACTATATGTTTTGCTAATAACAGGGATAAAAGAATAGTTGTAAATAGAATCAACTCAAGGTTAGAAATTGCAGAAGGATATGTATATTTAACGGCAATATTAATAGTAGAAATTACGATTAAAAAAGATAGAACGGTTGCTGATACATTTGCAATAATTACATTCCTATTATTTTTATATAAAAATGAAATCACCCACAGAACACACCACACTAATAACAAAAATGGAAATAATACAGCTGATCCTCCTGCTGCGGTTGCTAACCCTCTACCGCCTTTAAATTTTAACCAAGGATTGTAGTTATGACTAAAAACAGCAGCACAAATTCCAATTGCAGGTAAAAGAAATATATCCTGGTAGAAGAAATTGATCAAATACACTGTTAATAATCCTTTCGAAAAATCAATTAACAAAACAACCAAACCTATGAATTTCGATTTGGAAGTAGTTATGGAATTAAAAGCGCCTACGTTACCGGAGCCGCTTTTTCTAATATCAATACCTTTTGTTATTTTCAGTAATAAATAAGCTGTCGGTACTGAACCTAAAAGATATCCAATTATAATACTTGTTAAATATTGCATATAAATGTGGGATTTTTAACACGTGCAATTTAATAAAAAAAACTATTCTATCTTTATACGTTTTGTAATAAATAACAGATTTGATTAAATACATAAATATGTACATATTAATATATAAATTGATGGTAATAAAATGAGAACAACAATAAATTTAAATGATGGCCGGCTTGAAAAAGCATCAAACTTAACGGGTATTAAAAGACATATTTAATTAAAGTCAGTATGGAAACTCTAATAGCGATTGAAAGCTGTAAGAGGCTCACAAAATTCGGAGCTAATGAAAAAGTTAAAAGACGCAGAATTTTCTAATGATAATTGTTGACACTTCTGTTTGGATAAATCATCTCAAAAGGGGAGAAAAAAACTACGTTACTAAATAAAGGTGAAGTAGTTATTCACGACTTTACAATAGGTGATCTTGCTTGCGGAAACTTAAAAAACAGAGAAATAATTTGAAACCTTTTAAAAGATTAAAACAGGGTGGATACTATTACAATGGATGAATATCTT
>DRJC01000088.1 GCA_011052365.1 Ignavibacteria bacterium | reverse complement strand
TATTATATTTTTTTGAATCCATACTTAAAAATATAAAGGTTTAAAATAAAAAACCCGAAGTTATATTATATCTTCGGATTCTTAATTTCTTATGATAAAGTTATTTATAACAAATACTTTTTAATTTTTTCCTTTCTCTTTTAACTTTTAAATTTTTATTTTCCCTTTTCGTTTTTCATATAATTAAATTACACCGATATTCTTTTCAGTAACCCAACCGACCTTCCCATCGTGAAGACGAATTTTTACCCAGTTGTCGACTTTATCTTCAAGTTGTACTTTCAGTCCTTCGTGTATTACAAATGCATCATTGCTGTTTTCATCGGGAGAAAGCTTTACTGTAACAATATCGGTAACAACAATTCCGTTCTTTACATTTAACTCTCTATTAAGTTTGACAACAGTAAAAACAATTGAAAAAATGAGAAAGACCAAAACAACAATCCCTGTGAAAAAAGAAGTTCTTTGAATCTTTTGTTTCTTTATTAGAAAATAAAGGGCAATGCAAATTAATAGTAACAAAAAGAAAATGTATGTAATATATGTCCAGCCGGTTAAATTAAATAACGATAGAATTGTTCCCCACCATTGAAAGAGAAAAAATTCAGGTAGCACATCAATTTTATCAACAGTCCTGGCGTTGGCTATATCAAGATTATGTTGTATGTCCTCATCACCGGGAGAAAGTTTTAATGCTTTATTATAATATAAAATTGCATAACCCAGTTTACCATCACGAAAATACGTGTTGCCCAAGTTATAATAAAGCGATGTCCCTTGGTATCCTTCCTTTACTAAATCAAGATAAATTTTTTCAGCCTGCTCATATTTTTTAGCTTTATAAAATTCAACAGCTTGTTTCATTACCTTTTCGGTTTGTGCTTGTGCAAAAAGATTTACACTACCGATCAGCATTACAAAAATTAAAAGGAAAAAATATTTTGGACTATTCTTTTTCAAATAAATTACCTGCCGTTTTTCTGTGAAAGATTTCTTTCAATATTAATTATTACTTCAGCCGATTTTTTGAACATGTCATTCATAGCTTCAGCACCTCCCTTTTCAGGTGCAAACCTGATGAACTCACATTTTTCAGCACATTGTTTAAGTTCCGTAATCAGCTTTTCATCAATCCCTTTTTCTTTTAGTAACTGTTCAGCACGTTCGAGTGAGAACTCGGCTTTTGACAAATGAAGTTTATCTTCAAGATAACCAAACAATACAAGCGAAATTTCGGAATAAAAATCCAGTTCGTTTTTTGTGTGTAATAATTTCTTAGCTTTTTTCAATCTTGCTTTGGCTACTTTTTGTGCCTTATTATAACGGAGGGAACGGATATCACCGGCTAATTTATTTTGCTTCTTCTGCCAAACTAAAATTCCAATTAACAAAAACAAGGGAATGATTGTCATCAGCCAGAATTGATAACGGAGAAGTATGATTCCCCGTTTTTTAAAAAGATCGTTTGTACCGGTTTTAATAAAGCGAATGTCTTCACCCAAAAGCTTAATGTCTTCTTTTGACACTCCTGTCAAGGTTGAAGGAACAATGTTTTTGCCTGGCGTAACATTAATAACAAATTTCTTTGACGAAAGTGTTATATATTTTTTCTTTGCCGGGTTAAAAAATGTAAATCTTATGGGAGCAATTTCCTTCTTACCGGGTGTACGGGGAATAATAACATATTCTGCATTTTTAAAACCTGAAATTATTCCGGCTCTATTTACATTTTCTGTTACTTTAGGTTCAAATTTATCTATGCCATTGGGAACTTTAATTTTTGGAATACCTAAAAGTTTTATATTCCCGCTGCCTTTAATATTAACTTTTAATGATGCGGTTTCGTTTGTTTTAATATTTGTTTTATTAATCGAAGTACTCATAGTATAATTACCAACCGCTCCCTTAAATGAAGCAGGTACATTTTTATCAGGTAGAGGTAGAACTATAATTTTTACTGCATTTGATTTTGCATCGTAATTTATCATCTGCCCTTGGTCAAACGGATCATTGAAGAAACTATCAAATATGTTACCTGTTCTGCTTCTGTTTTTTATTCTTATCGGTACATTAAGCTCGAAAGGAGTAATTGTTAATTTACCGGTTTGCGAAGGAAACAGAGCCGCTTTTTTCAACACTCCAACTCTGTATCTTTTACCGTTAACAACTTCTGTAGAAAATGAAATGTTGTTGGATGTATTTAATTCTTCGGACCAAAACCCCTTGTATTGGGGAAGTTTGGAGATGGACATTTGAGCAGCAATAGATAACCTTGTATAAAGTTTATAAGTTATTGTTACCTGTTCACCAAGATAAACCGTCTTTTTATTAGCTGTAGCCCTGATAAATAAATTTTGGCCAATATCTTTATTTGAAATATTGTTGCCCCTATTATTCGATCCCCTTGTGGGCTGAGCTGAACCTTTTATCACTTCAATATTTAATGGATTACTCCTGTAAGTATTTCCCTGATAATTTACAGACGCAACACCGATAGTAAATTTACCTGTTTTCTTCGGTCTCATAAAATATGAAAATGAAAGAGAACCGGAAACAACTCCGTTTATAATCTGTACGCTTGTTGATTGATTAGGCCCGGATAAAACATAGAAATTTGAAAGTGAAGGAGGAGAAAAATTCCTTACACTACTGATTTCTTTACCTTCAAATGTAAACGTTAGCTGGAACTGATCGTTCAATCCGACTTTTGTGCTGCTTAAAGAAGCAGTAAGCGACTGGGCAAATAAACCGACACTTAACAGCATCCAGGTAAAAATAATATTTTTTATTCTTTTGTTCATCTGCCAATTACCAGTCTTTTGCGGTTTTAACTACTTTCGCTTTTCGCTTTCTTAATTTTTTCTGTAATTTCTTTTCGTTGTTCATCAAAGCATTCAATATTTGTTTTGCCTGTTCTTTGGATATTTTATTCTTGTTCTTCTGAGCAGGATTTTGCTTGGGATTATTCTGCTTGTTCTTTTGGTCCTTATTCTGCTGATTTTTGTTTTTATCCTTATTCTTATTTTTGTCGTTTTTGTTCTTGTCGTTCTTGTTTTTATCCTTCTTGTTTTTGTTCTTTTTATTTTTGTTTTTCTTGTTCTTATTATTCTTGTTTTTATCTTTATTCTTTTTCATCTGCTGTAATGCATAAGAAAGATTGTACTTTGTTTGTGAATCGTAAGGATTTAATTTAAGTGCATTTTCGTACGCCTTTATACTTCCCTTTAAATTTTTCTGTTTTAATAAAGAATTACCAATATTATAATACACCTTGGAGTTAAAATTCTTATCCTTACTTACCATCAACGTTTTCTGATAAGCTTTTATAGCTTCCTTGTATCTTTTGTTTTTATAATAGGCATCACCCAAATTAAAATTTGCCTGTAAATTTTTAGGTGACTTTTCTATACCTTTTTTAAAATTTACTTCCGCATCCGTAATTTTGCCTTTCTTATATAGAGCGACTCCATCGTTAACAAGCGACCTTGTACTTTGCGCATTATTTACTGAAATAAACAATAAACCAAATAACAATATGAAAATTGATTTTCTTCTCATAGATTAGCGTTATCCTAAATTTAATCTTTTACTTAAAGACGAAAAATATTTTGATGTTTTGTTTGTCATAAAAAATTCAATTAAAAGTAAAAAAATTGCCGGAGCTAAAAAATAATAAAACCTGTCCTCGTAATCCGTTACTTTTCTTACACCATATTCGGTTTTTTGAATTGAAGATAGACTTTTATAAATATCATCCAATTCATTTTGATTGTTGTAAGCCCGGTAATATTTACCGTTACCTTTGTTAGCAATATCTTGAAGCATTAATTCGTTTAACTTTGTTATAACCACATTCCCTTTTCTGTCTTTTTTAAAACCTGTTTTATTACCGGCTGCATCGTAAATTGGAATAGGCACACCTTCGGGTGAACCGAGTCCGATTGTATAAATTTTTATTTTGTTTTTCACTGCATTTTTAACGGCTTTGTTTATATCACCTTCGTGGTCTTCCCCGTCGGTGATTATTATTATTGCCTTTTTTGTGTTCGATTTCAAATCAAATGATTTTACGGATAAATTTATTGCATCTGCAATTGCAGTACCGGGCTGGGGTACAGATTCCACACTTACGGCGGACAAGAATAAATTTGCTGCGGAATAGTCGGTTGTTAAAGGAAACTGTACGTAAGCCGCACCGGAAAAAACAATCAGTCCGATTCTATCACCTCTTAATTTATTAATAAGGCTGGCAATTTGATATTTTGCTCTTTCCAACCTGTTCGGCTTTATATCTTCTGCCAACATGCTCAAAGAAACGTCCAAATCGATATAAACATCTATGCCTGCTTGTTTAACCTCCTGTACTTTTGTTCCAATTTGTGGATTAGAAGCAGCAACAATTAAAAACGCCAAAGCAGTTAAAAGCAAGGTTAGTTTTACCCTGTTTTTTATTCTACTATAAGTAGGTAATATAACTTTTTGCAGCGTATCATCGGCAAATTTGCTTATTGCATCTTTCCTTTTTCTTCCAGCATACCAAAAGACAGCTATCAAAAAAGGAATAGCCAATAAACCGTATAAATATTCCACGTGCTCAAATCTAAACATAGTTTTTATACTTTAATCATTTTCGTTAAGTTTCTAAATTATGGTATTGGTCTGAATAAAGAACGTGAAAGTCCGACATCCAATATTAGCAATATTAGTCCCAAACTTAACCAACCACCGAACATCTCTTTTGCATTTCTGTACGATGTTACTTCTATTTTTGTTTTTTCCAATTTATCTATTTTTTTATAAATCTCTCTTAAAGCCTGTGTGCTGGTTGCTCTAAAATATTGTCCCCCGGTTTCGTCGGCAATTTTTCGCAGCATTCCTTCATCTATATTTACCGGTACCATTTGTGTCCTTATACCAAATGGAGTTTGAACCGGGTACGGTGCCTCACCCCTTGTTCCAACACCAACAGTGTAAATTCTAATGCCGAATGTTTTGGCTATTTGCGCTGCTGTCATTGGATCAACTTCTCCTGCATTATTCATTCCGTCTGTTAAAAGAATAATTACCTTACTTTTAGCTTTGCTGTTTCTGAGACGGTTTACACCATTTGCTATTGCGTTTCCAATAGCCGTTCCATCCTCAATCATGCCGGTTTTAACTTGGTCGAGCAGATTAATTAAAACATTATAGTCTATTGTAAGTGGGCACTGTGTAAATGCATCGCGTGAAAAAATAACCAGTCCAATTCTATCGGAGGTTCTTTCTTTGATGAAATTTCTAATAACGTTTTTAGCCGCTTCCAATCTATTTGGTTTTAAATCTTCGGCAAGCATACTACCGGAAATATCCAAATCCATAACAATGTCAATTCCCTCGGCATAGATGTTTTGTCCACTTGAAAAAGTTTGAGGTCTAGCTAATGCTATTATTAAAGCCGCAATAGCAAGGCTGCGTAATATGACGGGTAGGTGCCTGAATTTTTCTTTCCAGTTTTTAGGAATGCTATTTACAATTTTTAAAGAAGAATATACAACTGATGGCTGCTCATTTTTGCCTTTCTTAAAATACCAAAAGAGCATCAATGGTATTATAATTAAAAAATATAAAATCCATGGGTAAGCAAATGTTATATCTTTAAACATGCTCATCCCCTTGTGAGACCCCGGTTTCAACCTTTTTCGTTCTGTTTACTATCTCTTCCGCCTGCTGCATCATTTCTTCATTTAAAGATTTTAAAGGAATAAACTTGGCAAATTTTACAAGGTCTGCATTTGTTAAAAAGTTCTCAGTTGTTTCCAATATGATCTCGGTTTCTTTGTTTTCCCTCAGCTTACTTAATGTTTCGGCGGTGGTCATCTCCAAAGCAGGAAGACCAAATCTTTTTGAAAAATAAGTCCTGATGATTTCCGTAATCCTTGAATGATATTCTTTTATCAGCCCCTGCTGCCATAAGCCTTCTTCTCTTAATTTTCTTAATTCATTCAGGGCTGTAATATGCGGAGGAAGTTTTATTATTTTTTTCTCTTCTACTGCACCGGATTTCTTCTTTTTATACCTGTAATAAATGTAATACAGAATGCCTATTATTAACAGCGCTATTAAAATATACATTAATAATTCTTCCCAACTGTAAGGAATTTTTATAGGCTCTTTTACGTCTTTAATATCCTTTTTTAAATTAACCTTAATTAGGTTAACTCTAAAGACAACGGGATTCGTTTGAATTACCCGCACTTTGGGATTGTTTAACATTTCACTTTGTGAGAGATTTAACAACTTTGAGTCGGAGGTGTCACTTCCCGTTAAATAAAATAAATTGATAGATGAAATTGTTACCGTGCCGGAATCATATTTAGAAAGTGTAAAGTTAAAACGACTGAGTTTTTTCCCGTTTTTTTCGCTCACAATTGGTTCATCAATACTTAATATTGTTAAATTTTTAAGGCTGTCTTTTACAGCAGGTTTTAATAATTTAATATCAGACGAGTACTCGGCTGTAATGCTGAAGTGTATTAGATCACCGATTAAATATTGAGACGAATCAACTTTTGCTTCTACGGAAATTGTTTGTGCAAAAGCAAATGACGAAATAAAAGCAATATGAATAAATAACAATACAATTAATTTTCTCACAGTCTCTTCCCACGCATCTTAAAAAATTGAACAAGTGGTTTTACATAGTCTTCCCCGGTATTAATATCAATACTGTCCAACCTGCTTGAAAGAAAAAGGTTTTTTCTTTTAATCTCATTTTCTTTGTTCATTTTTATTATTAATTCAAACACATTTTTATTGCTCGTGTTCAACCATCTCTGCTGCCCGGTTTCAACATCTACAAATTTTACAAGTCCCATTTTAGGAATTTCTTTCTCTCTCCTATCCGACAAAACCACACCAATCAAATCATGTTTTTTGCCTACCACTCTTAAAATCTTTTCGTATCCTTCATCAATAAAATCAGAAATTAAAAAAGCGATGCTCCTTTTTTTAATGGAATTATTAAAGTATTGAAGGGCTGTATCGATGTCGGTTGTTTTTCCTTCCGGCTCAAATGAAAGCACTTCTCTAATAATTCTTAAAACGTGTTTTCTTCCTTTACGCGGTGGAACAAATTTTTCTATTTTATCTGTAAATAAAATCAAGCCGACTTTATCGTTATTTTTTAATGCTGAAAAAGCAAGTATGGCACTTAGTTCAGCAGCAATTTGCTGCTTGGTTTTGTTAATTGTTCCGAAGCTGAGAGAACCGCTTAAATCTATTATTAACATTACGGTAAGTTCTCTTTCCTCCTCAAATACTTTTATGTAGGGATGACTGAATCTTGCCGTTACATTCCAATCTATATTTCTTATATCATCACCGATTTGATATTCGCGTACCTCGGCAAACTCCATTCCTCTTCCTTTAAATACAGAATGGTATTCACCGGAAAAAACATGGTTTACCAAACCTTTCGTTTTAATTTCAATCTGCCTTACTTGCTTAAGCAGCTCTCGTGTTTCCATTTAAATCTCTTAAACATCCATTTTAGTAAAAGTAAATATTACATATGAGTCTACTCTACAAAGGTATCCGTTAGCTAACGGATTAAAAACATCATTTAATTTCAGCTTATAATCCAGACTTAATTTACTATAATTGACCTTTTTAGATTCGACTCACATATCATTAATAAATAAAATAAATTCCCGCCGGCTTTCCAAAGCCTGTCTGCACTAAGTTGTTTTGACGCAGACAGGTACTTGTACTTCGGACAGGCTTTAGCAAGAATAATTAAAGTGAAAAAACCTTACGGAACTTCAACTTTATTTAAGATTTCTTCAATCACGTTTTCAGAAGTAATATCTTCGGCTTCCGCTTCGTAGGTTACTGCAATCCTGTGCCTTAAAACATCCTGGCAAATTCCGCGAACATCTTCGGGAATGACATAACCCCTCCTTCTTATAAAAGCCATTGCCTTTGCGCCAATTGCTAAATTTATAGATGCCCTCGGAGAAGCTCCGTAACTTATTAATTCCGATAGACTGTCCAAGCCGTATTCTTTGGGGTTACGCGATGCAAAAACAATGTCCAAAATGTATCGTTCAATTTTTTCGTCCGTGTAAACTTCTTGCAAAACTTTTCTCGCTTTTAAAATATCTTCTGTGTTTACAACGGGATTTATTTGGGGAAAATCCGAAGCAACATTCTGCCTTAATATGCTTAATTCTTCTTCCTTACTAGGATACGTGATTTTCACTTTCAGCATAAACCTATCAACTTGAGCTTCGGGTAAAGGATACGTTCCTTCCTGCTCAATCGGGTTTTGAGTTGCAAGTACTAAAAAAGGTTCTTCAAGTATAAAGGTTTCCTTGCCGATTGTTATTTGTTTTTCCTGCATTGCTTCGAGCAAAGCACTCTGCACTTTTGCGGGCGCACGGTTTATTTCATCAGCAAGAATAAAGTTTGAAAAAATAGGACCTTTTTTAATTGTAAAATCTCCGTCCTTTTGGTTATAAATCATAGTACCGATTAAATCCGCCGGAAGAAGATCCGGGGTAAACTGAATGCGCTGAAATTTTGCTTTCATAGCGGATGCTAAAGATTTAATAGCGAGCGTTTTTGCAAGTCCCGGAACACCTTCCAAAAGTACGTGTCCGTTACCGAGCAATCCGATTATGAGTTTTTCAATCATATCTTTCTGCCCAACTATCACTTTGCCTATTTCCTGCAGAAGCATGTCAATAAAAGCACTTTCTTGTTTAATTTTTTCATTGATTACGGTAATATCCACTATTAAACCTCATTATTGATTTTTTAATGTAATTACTTCTTGAAAAGTAATAAGATTAGACAATTCAAAACATAAAAATGTTTCCTGTTATTATCAAAATTGTTTTATTCAATTTGATTTTTATTTTTACAAATACTTTTAGGAACTATATCTATTTAATATTTTATAAATTAGTTAAGAAACAAATTTAAATTCTGTATGAAAAAGATCATCATAATCTTTCTGCTTATTACCTTCGTAACATCCTATGCTTTTTCGCAAAGCTACAAATTTGCAATATTTAACAACACACAAATAGATGCCGATAGTTCAGTAAGCTCTTTAATAGAAAAAATAAAAATAACAAATAACACACCCGATATAAAATTTGTTGTCTTTCAAGGTAACATAACAGCACACGGAAACTTAACCGAATTTGATTTGGCAAAGTCAATTTTCGACAGCCTGATTGTTCCTTACTATATACTACCGGGTTCACAAGATATTGAAAACAGTCCGACCAAAGGTGCGGATTATAAATTAGATTTTAAACAAAATCATTTTGCATTTGAGTATGATTCAACCTACTACATTGGAATAAGAACTATTGCTTATGACTTTAACAACATTGCCCACATTTTCCCCGAAGAAATTAAATGGTTGAAGGAAACCTTAAAAACTGTTCAAGACAATAAAAAAATAATTATCTATTTAGATCACTCTCTAAAAAAAATAGACAATGCATGGAAACTAAAAAATATTTTTACCGGCAGATACGTGAACATTATTGAAGGAAATAATAATGCAGGGTACAATTTTTTTACCGTTAAAACCGATACTATTTTTGCGAACAATCCTTTTGCCGATGCATCGTTAAATACATATTCTGTAGTCAAAGAGTATTT
>DRJC01000087.1 GCA_011052365.1 Ignavibacteria bacterium | reverse complement strand
CTGAAAGATATATCAATGAGTTAGCAATTAACAATTCTAGTGCTAAACTATTTCCCAAAGGTTCATTATTGATTGGTATGTATGATACTGCCGCGTTAAAAATGTCAATAATTGATAGAGAAGCAACATTTAATCAAGCAATTGCAGGTGTTAAACCAAATAAGAATATTGATTTACTATTTATTCTTCATTCTATAAATTTTGTCAAACCAGAAATACTGAATTTAAGAAGAGGTGTTCGTCAAAAGAATTTGAATCTCACAAAGATTAAAAATATTCCAATTTTTCTACCTCCCCTAGAAACCCAAAAACAGATAGTCGCCCAATTAGATGCGTTGCAAGAAAAAACCAAAAAATTAGAGGCAATCTACCGGCAAAAATTGGATAATTTGGAGGAAATGAGAAAGAGTGTATTGCAAAAAGCGTTTAATGGAGAATTGTAGTTAATTATGGGAAAAGATATAAACAAATCGGTATTTGACGATGCTACCAAATTGAAATTAGACATTTTTGGAGAATGTTTTGAAGAGTGGTTTCCTGTGTTTCTACATAGTCCTTGGTATAAAAAACTTTATGTTTTTGATTTCTTTGCCGGAAGTGGTAAGGATTTAGAGAATAACTCGGGTAGTCCCTTGGTTTTATTAGATAAGGCAAAGGGAACTGACCGTAAATATTGTATTAATGCAAAAAAAGAAATCAAGTTTCTCTTTAATGAAGGAGAAAAAGACAAAAGTGAGGAACTAAAACAAAATGTAGCACAATACATTGAAGAATGTAAACAGGAGAATAATTGTACTGATTGTATTTACCAATACAGAGTTGAAAATTACAATTTTCAAGAAATCTTTTCTAATATATCTATAACCAATATCTTTAATAATAAAGAGTTTGGCAAATTCATATTGCTCGACCAGTATGGTTTTAGCCAAATTGATGAGCAAATTTTTAAGCAATTAATATCTTATCCAAAAACCGATTTTATCTTTTTTATTTCTTCTTCTTTTATCAGCAGATTTAGAGAACACCCAAACACTACAAAATACATTGATACTTCAAAAATTAATTTTGAGCAAATTAGACCCAATGAAATTCATAGGGCTATTGCTAACTATTTCAGAGATTTAATTCCAAAAGGAAAAGAATACTATCTACATCATTTTTCAATCCGAAAAGAAGAGAAGAAAGGGAATTATTACGGTTTGATATTTGGTTCAGGTCATACGCTCGGAATGGAAAAGTTTTTGAAAGTATGCTGGAAACACGATGCTTTTTCTGGGGAAGCCAATTATAATATTGATAATAACTTTGAAAAAGGCACTTTGTTTTTTCATTCCGAAAACAATGTCAAAAAAGATACTGTTTCAAAAGAAATAAAACGCTTAATTTTATCGGGAGAAATATCTGATAATATTAGTGGGTTAAAATTCGCAATGTACAATGGTTGTGAGCCCAAATTATTTACGGAAGTAGTGCAAAAACTTGAAAAAGAAAAATTGATTGAACGATATGGAGATGTAAATAATCAATCTTCAAACATTCATAGAGCAAAAACGTATCACATAAAAAGGTTAAACGATGGCACATAAAATAGAATGGACAGAACAAACGTGGAACCCTTCGGCAGGTTGTACTAAAATTAGTTCGGGCTGTAAAAATTGCTATGCAGAAGCAATGGCAATTCGTTTACAGGCAATGGGTGTAGAAGGTTACGAAAACGGCTTTAAGTTTAATACTGTTCCAAGCAGATTAAACGACCCTTTTAAAAGGAAAAAATCAACCGTGTATTTTGTTAATTCAATGAGCGATATCTTTCATGAGGATATGCCGGAAGATTATTTAAATAAAATATTTAATGTAATTAAAGAAACACCACATCACACTTACCAAATTTTAACTAAAAGAGAAGATAGAATGTTTCAATATCTATCGAAAAGAGATATTCCAAAAAATATATGGTTGGGTGTTACTGTTGACAACCGTAAAGAAGGACTGCCAAGAATTGATAAACTAAGACAATTGCGAGCAAGTGTCTTATTTCTTTCCGTGGAGCCTTTGCTTGAAGATTTAGGTAAAATAAACCTAAAAAATATTGATTGGGTTATTGTTGGTGGAGAAAGTGGAAACAGAGCAAGACCAATGGAAAAAGAGTGGGTTGTGAACATAAAACAACAATGTGAAGAAGAAGACGTTGCATTCTTCTTTAAGCAATGGGGAACCTGGGGTGCCGATAAAGTAAAAAGAAATAAAAAACTGAACGGAAAAGAAATTGACGGAAAAATATGGCAACAATATCCGGAAGTGATTGAACAGCAATTTACAGTAATATAATTTGAAGAGGTATTTATGAATGAAGCCGAAACAAGAGCAGAATTAATAGACCCTAAACTAAAAGCCGATGGTTGGGGCGTGGTCGAAAGTTCAAAAATCCTTCGTGAACGAAATGTTTGTAAAATTACAGACGGCAGAATACAAGTTGGTGGCTCACGAAAAAAGCCATTGATTGCCGATTATATTTTGGTTTACAAAGGAATTAAACTTGCTGTTGTTGAAGCAAAAAGCGATGATTTGCCCGTTGGCGAAGGTGTGGCACAAGCCAAACTCTATGCCGAAAAACTGAAACTGGATTATACTTACGCTACCAACGGAAAAGAGATTTATCAAATCTGTATGAAAACAGGTGAGGAAAAACTCTTTGATAATTTCCTTACTCCCGATGAACTTTGGAATGCTGTTTACAGCAACCAAAACGAGTGGCGAGATAAATTTGCATCTATTCCTTTTGAAGATAAATCAGGAACCTGGCAACCTCGCTACTATCAAGAAATTGCAGTAAAAAACACCTTGGAAGCAGTAGCACAAAACAAAAATCGTATTTTGCTTACACTTGCCACAGGGACAGGAAAAACGGCTATTGCGTTTCAAATTACCTGGAAACTATTTCAAACACGATGGAATTTAAACAAAGACGGCAAAAGAAGACCACGAATATTGTTTTTGGCAGACCGTAATATTCTCGCCGACCAGGCATTTAACTCATTTTCGGCTTTCCCCGAAGATG
>DRJC01000086.1 GCA_011052365.1 Ignavibacteria bacterium | reverse complement strand
TATTTTCCCTCTTCATATTTATTCATATCAAGCTGAAAATATATTTGTGGGTTTTTTTCGGTAACCTGGTATTTTGTTGTTAAAATGATTTCTTTGTTTTCGTTTCCCATCCCGAAGATATTCAGCATTGAATTAACTGCTTTACTAAATCCTGATCTGTCATCGGTTTTTTTAAGTGTAAGTGTCTGTTTAACTTCTCCGATACCTCCTTTTAGATTTACATTATACAATTCGTAATAAATAAATAATTTATTTTTTTCCGTAAAAATTCCGGAAGGGTTTGGAAGGATATTAATTTTACGTCGCTTTAAGGGATAATTAATTTCATTTTCTGCTTCGATATCCGAGGCGAGAATTATACCGCTTATATCAAGATTACTATTATTAAATTTTTTAACAGCAAGTTTTACATGGTTGGCTGAAACACCTTTGTCTGTTTTCCTTTGTACTTCCAAAGCTAAATAACCTGAATCAGGAGGTAGATTTAACTCCAGGGAATTAACAAGCATTTTTTTTGAACTGTCGGTAATAATCACTTCGGATTTATTAAAATTATTGATCGTATCGACAATAGATTTTTGCAAATTATAATAACCGTCGCTATAAAAAAATCCCGCAACGTGAGGATAGATATATAAATTATTTTTAAGCAAAGTATCGGCTGCATCAAGTCCGTAACTTACGTAAACATCTGTTTCGTTTGGGTTATTCAAATTTTTAAACTGTGTAATTTGATATGGTACTTTAAATTTCGGTCCTTCAAACTTCGGATCATACAATTCGTTCCTTACTGATTTCACATAGTTGGCAAAATTGTAACTGTTACCTGCAAACTGAGAAACATACCTGCTGCCCGGTGTAGGGGTACTGAATCTAAATTTTCCGTTCATAAAATCATCCGTAAAACCGAAGACCATATCGGTATAATACCAAACGTCTGTTTTTAATTTTACCTGCGTTCTTCCGCCTGCATTTATGTGAGGTCTGAATCGTATCCTGTCAATTGGCTCACCGTATCTAAGATAAATATCACCTCTGTCTGTTTGCCAACCGGGTTTATTTTCTTTCGGTTCACTGAAACGCAAATTTGCATAGGCGACTCTTGAATAGTGCTCGAGTAATCTTTCATTGTATTTTGTAAGATAAAGAGGTTCTTTTATTTTCCAATATTCTTTTATCAGCAACCTCAGTTCAGCATCTGTAAAGTCTTCAAACTTATCTTTAAATATCGGCTTTATTAATTCCTTAACAGAATTAAAAGTGAAATCTTTCTTTTCTGCCGTACTCATTAACGATAAAGCCTTTTTGTATTCTTCTTGAGCTTTTTTGTTTTGTGAGTTTTTATAGCAGAGAAGTCCTAAAAAAAGATGTGCCGAATATTCATTGGGTTCAATTTTAACCAACCTTTCTAAGAGCGGGATACCTTTTTCAGGCTTACCCAAATCTTCATACAATGTGCTTAAATGTAAAAGGGCTTGCGGGTTCTCCGGCTCAAGTTTTAGAATTTTTAAAAAATAATTTTCGGACTCGTAAAAGTCATCCATTGCAAACTCTTCCAGGCTGAGCATTGGGCTGAATGGGTCATCTTGAAAAACTGATTTGTGATAATCGTTAAAATCTTTTTCTTTAAACCTTCCCATTTGAAACAGTGCGGTGATGTTTGTGCTGTCTATTTCTATAATTTCTTCATATTCATTAAAAGCCATACCGTCGCTAAAGTATTCCATCAGTGCGGCTTTTAGAAGCCTTATTTGAATGTTATTGGGATCCCTAAATAAAGCATCTATCAGAAGTTTTCTTGCTTTTGCTCTACCGCTTATTGTTTTTTCAGAAATGTAAATTTTAGCAAGTTCAAATTCAGTGAGAGCGGTTTTTTCGTCACGGAGAGATTTTTTAAAGAAGTATTCCGCTTTATCCAAATTACCTAATTTGACGAACTTCATCCCCGCCAAATAATATCCGTTGGCTGTTGTGTCGGTATCTGAATAAGAGAAAAGAAAATTTGTACCTAAGAGAAATATTAAAACAATTAAATAAAATTGCTTCATTTACCTATCATCATCTTTATTTTAGACAAGTTAACATTCTTAAATAATCAAATCAATGATAATCAAAATGAACTATTTCCAATCTTTTAACAGAAGTTCAACTTTTTCTTTTAAAATCTTTAATATTAAATCTATTGTTTGCAAATGAGTTCTGAAGGAGAGCACGGCAATTCTTATTATAAACTTTCCGTCCACTTTTGTTGACGAAAGAAATACTCTTCCGTCTTTAAGAATTTCGTGAAGAAGTAATTGATTAAATTTATTTGCATTACCTTCTTTAGGTATGTATCTGAAAGAAGCAACCGAAAGTTCCGGTTCAGGTCCCATGTCAAAGCCGTCTATCTTTTTTAATTCTTCATAAAAATATCTTGTAAGCAGAAGTTTTTCTTCCAAGCCGGCTCTGAAAGGTTTTACACCATGCAGCATAAGAGGCAGCCAAAGTCTTAAACCCCTAAAATGTTTTGTCAACTCGGGAGAGAGATCAGCCGGGGAAGGTTCTTCTTCGATAGCAATTGCATCCTGAAGATAGTTGGCTTTGTAGTAGTGGGCGGCGTTAAGTTTGTGTTTATCTTTTACAAGTACTACACCGAGACCGTACGGAAGAAAAAGTCCCTTGTGCGGATCCATTACAAGGGAGTCGGCTTTTTCAATTCCTTTTAATCTTGATTTTGCCGATTCTGAAAGGACAAAGAACGCACCGTACGCACCGTCAACGTGGAACCACATTTTATTTTCTTTTGCTATTTCGGCTAATTCATCGAGTGGGTCTATAACCCCAAAATCAGTTGTACCTGCTGAGGCAATTATAAGCCAGGGAAGTTTCCCGTCTTTTTTATCTTTTTCAATTTCATTCTTAACTACTCCTGGTTTTATCCTGTAATTGTCATCCAACTCAACAAATTTAATTTCGCATTCTCCAAGTCCGGCTATTCTTATTGATTTATCAATACAGTGATGAACTTGCTGGGAAAGATAAATTACTCCTCTGCTTATATCTTTTGATTTAATGTTTAATGCATCCCTTGCCGTTACAATTGCAATAAGATTTGCAATGCTTCCTCCCGATGCTAAATTGCCGGCGGTCTCCGGTGGGAAGCCCACTATTTTTGCCATCCATCGAATCAGCATATTTTCCATCCTGACTGCACCGGGACCCGCATAAAAAATACCTGAATACCTGTTGGTTATATCGGCAAGATAATCTCCGAGTGCTGAGTTATAAATTCCACCGCCTGGAATGTAACCCAGGTGTCCGCCCGAAGCAGGGTTTAAATTGGGGAAGTCCACGTTATCTTTGAACAGTTCAATGGCTTTATCAATACCTATCGGCTCTTCAGAGATTGGAGTATCAAGCAAGCCTTCGCCCGTGTTGTCGGTTAAATTAAAAGCATTAATGTTGTAAATATTATTGATAAAATCTTCGGTGTAGTCAATTATTTTGTCTCTATTTTTTTTACGTTCTTCAATTGAAGGTTCAAGGTGTCCGGATGTTTTTTCAAGTTCTTTAATTTCATCTATTATATTCTTCATCAAACGGATTCCTATTTATTTTTTATTGAGTATTAATAATATTTCGCTTTGTAAAATTACAATTATATAGAATAATTATTTTGACACGACAATAAATATTACGTATTTAACGTTACGTAAATTGCGTAACGATTAAAAAGAAACCAAACAATCAATTTATTATTCACCTGAACATTTCTGTATTTTGTAAATTGTAATCTAAGTCTGAAATATTTTTTTTAAAATTTGGGGAGTTATTTTCAAATCCTCATTCTATTATTTCATACGATAATATATGCCTATCAAGCAACTAATTTAATTCTCAAACAAATAAGCGTATTTACCGTATCCTTCTTTTTTAAGGTTCTCTTGCGGGCTAAAACGAAGAGCAGCAGAATTTATACAATATCTTAATCCTGTCGGCGCAGGCCCATCATCAAAAATATGACCTAAATGGGAATTATCAAATTTGTTTTACCTTTTAACACTTAATCTTCTACTTTATTCTAAGCCATTTATTATAAACTATAATTTGTTTTTCAGACGGGTTCGGAATTTTATTAATTACAAATTTTTTAACCGGATTATTAATTAATTT
>DRJC01000085.1 GCA_011052365.1 Ignavibacteria bacterium | reverse complement strand
ATAGAATTATGAATGAACCTACCCAAAAGAAAACTTTAAAGATTTTGTTGTGGATAGTATTTACTGCAATCCTACTCTATATTGCTTACCTGCTTTCCAATTTGATAATAATTCTAATTGTTTCCATTCTTTTAGCTTTTATTTTTGAACCATCTGCAAAAGCACTTGAAAAACAAGGCTTCAACCGTTTATTGTCTGTGCTGATTGTTTATGTTGTCGTCGGTTTCTTGTTGTTTTTTTCGATTTCGATGTTTGTTCCTAAGTTCATTTTACAAATGAATCAACTGCGTGAGACGCTTCAGATATATTCGATACACGATCAAATTGTTGCACTTGAAAATGAAGTTTACAAATATCTACCGTTTTTTACACCCGGTGAGCTTTCAGATAAAGTTGAAAATTTCATTAAGTCAGGTATCATAAATTCTTTTGAAGAAATATCAACAGTGCTTTCCAGTATTGTTTCGATCATTTCTATTGTGGTAATAGTTCCTTTTATTACTTTTATGCTTTTGAAAGATAGAAGTTCAATTATGAAAGGGATAGTATTTATTATGCCTAATAAATATTTTGAAATGTCCTACTGGATATTCAAAAGCATTAGCACCCAATTAGGAAGATATGTAAGAGGATGGATCTTTGATGCGCTGTTTGTCGGCTTATTTTTTGGTCTCGGATTATATGTTATTGGAATTAAAAATGCTCTTCCATTAGGTGTTATTGCCGGCTTTGGTCATCTTGTTCCTTATTTTGGTCCTATAATTGGAGGCATACCTGCTATAATTATATCAATTATTCAGTATGGTGATTTATCACACGTACCCGCCATAATAATATTAATATTATTTATATATACAATTGATAATGGTATTGTTCAACCTTATGTATTTTCTAAAAGTGTTAGTATGCACCCGGTTGTAATAATACTTTTAATTATTGCCGGTGGTCAGCTTTTCGGACTGATTGGTTTGTTCTTAGCTATACCGGTTGCATCCGTTACAAAAACAGCTTCACAAGAAATTTATTTTGCTTTTAAGAATTATAAAATTGCAAAAATGTAAATTATTTTAATAAAACCGTAATTATTGATTAAACCACGCAAAATGAATTCGAATCCCAAGCTTTATGAAATAAACACACGTGTATGGATAAAACAATTCGGTAAAGATATTAAGCTGTCGGAAATTCCTGTTGAGTATTTTGAAAATTTAAAACGAAAAGGGTTTGATTACATTTGGTTGATGGGCGTGTGGAAAATCCCGGAAGAAAATATAAAATATGCTCTTTCTCCGGATTTAATTAAAACTTACAAAAAATGTTTACACGATTGGAAACCGGAAGATGTTATCGGTTCACCCTATGCTATTGATTCTTACCAACTCAATCCATCTTTAGGGAATTTTGATGATATTCTTATATTAAAAACAAAGCTTAACAGTATCGGACTTAAATTAATCCTTGATTTTATCCCAAACCATTTTGGTGCTGATTCGTCTGTTGTAAAATCATTTCCTCATTTATTTCTACAAGGAAACGAACAACTTTTAAAAGAAAATCCTACGTCATACTTTAGATCAAATACAAAGGGTAAAATTATACTTGCACACGGTAAAGATCCGTTTTTCCCGGCTTGGTCGGATACGGCACAAGTAAATTATTTCAGTGAACAAACCCGTAAATATATGATTGAACAACTAATTCAATTAACCGGGTATTGTGATGGAGTTAGATGTGATATGGCTATGCTTCCGATGAATAATATTTTTCAAAACACCTGGCCCGGTCCGATTAATAAATTTAATTTAAAAAAACCCAAAACTGAATTCTGGTACGATGCAATAAAACAAGTAAAAAAAGTTAAACCTAACTTTACTTTAATTGCAGAGGTTTACTGGGACTTGGAAGCCGAATTACAAGATTTAGGTTTTGACTATACTTACTGTAAACATTACCTGGATATGTTTATTAATAATGATGTATTTGGAATAACAAATAATTTAAAAAGTGATTTTAATTACTTAAAAAAATTAGTCCTCTTTCTTGAAAATCACGATGAAGACAGAGCGGTTACGGCATTAGGGAGTAATAAATCAATGGCTGCTGTGGTATCTTTTCTAACTATGCCCGGAATGAAATTGATTTACGACGGACAGCTTGAAGGGAAAAAAATAAAATATCCTGTTCAACTTGGCAGGACTTCGGTTGAAAAGGGATCAAAAACCATAAAGGATTTTTATACTAAAATTCTGTCGATTGTAAGTAATGATGTATATAATAAAGGGAAGTTTTTTGTACTTCAGCCGGGAATATTTAATGAACAAGATGAATCAAATAAAAATATATTAGCTTGGTATTGGCACTATAAAAATGAAATAAAAATAACTGTTGTAAACTATTCGTCAAGACACTCGAAGTGTAAAATAAAAATACCATGTAACTCTTTGCCTGAAAAGGTTGTTTTAAAGGACATGCTAACCAAAGCAAATTTAAGGATGACATCTAAAAAATTAAACGACAAAGGTTTTGTTGTTCAATTAAAAGGCTACCAAAGTCGGATTATTGAAATAGACTTGATGAAAGTGATTGGGAAAAATGTTCATCAATAGATATTAAAAAATATTTCTTACAACCATATAGTCTTAGAGCGATAAGCTGCAATTGAAATAATAATACGATAGAAAACAAACTATTATAAATACAATAAAAACTAAAGACTTAATTGTTGTATTGTTAAATTGTTTTATTGTTATTTGAAAGAGAAAAACATTTTAACAATTATAGTTCTAAATATAGTTTGTTGATTAAAGATTCTCTTGACAAACCTGTCCCGCACCTT
>DRJC01000084.1 GCA_011052365.1 Ignavibacteria bacterium | reverse complement strand
TTGGGATTGCCTGGCAATAAATGCACCATGTAATTCTCAGGTACCCGCCATGTGTACAATGCAGGCTTTAGCTATGACAGTTCGGGAAGATTTCTTCACCCGGGATTGAAAAACTGCCATAACGCAGGATAAAGTTTTCTATGGTTTTGGTAAGGGTTTAGCGGAGGACTATATCGCAGGTAGTTTTATTTCTTCTTTTTCTTTTCTAATGTGTTTATCCCTACGTTATGCCACATTTTAAAAAATAAAACGGGTTAAATTAAAACGGGTTAACCACCCAACGTCGAATATGTGAAAATTGAAATCGACATTAAATAAGAAGAAATCGTGAATTCTGAAAAACGAAAGAGATAAGAATACAATTAAAATTCTAAAATTATGACTACTATTAATAAAAAAGTTATTTCACCTTTTCTAGGTTTGGTACTATTATTTACAGTGTTGCTTCCAATCGAAGCTGAAGCAAGGCCTTTTATAGGTTCAGGATGTCAAACTATTACAACCGGCGGAGGGGATTCTTGCTATGTTACAAGGACTGTGTGTAATAGGTATTTTTTATGGATTAAGTATGATACTGAAATTAATATTACGGGTATCGACTGTTCGAATATTTCATAATCAGAACCTTGATTAATGCTGTCCCAGAAGCAATCTTGTCTTTGAGACAACATTAATCTCAAATTTATTAAATATGAAAAAAATAATTTTTATAATGTTGTTTGCATTAATGGGCATGTCCCTTAAAGCACAAACAAATATTTCAAATACAGATACAATAATTAATCTTAAAGAAGTAACGGTATATGCAAAACAAGGCCTTTCTATTCTGAAATCAAATAACAGAAAAGGAAGCGCCCACGTTAGTGTAAAAGGTAAAACGTATTTGGTTACAAGAGTTGATATAGATAAAAGTTCAAAGTACAAGATTGATGCTTTAGAGTTCTTTTTTAATTATCAATGGCAGGGCATCGATGGAGAGGGATTTTACATTAAGCCATTAATTCTTACTTCTGAGAATGGTAGTCCAGGTTCAGAGTATCTTGAAAGCCAAAAACTATACTTTGTTAGTAAACAGATTAACAAAAAAATGTACATTGATTTATCGCATAGTAAACTTCTAATAGAAAATGCTAATTCTTTTTTTGTTGGAATTGAATTTGTCGCAACAGATGGAAAAAGTAAATTTGAGGATTTTAATATAACATTAGTACCACTGAAAAAGTCCTTGAATACCTCCTTTATAAAAGGTACTTGTCCTAAATGTAAATATTCACCTCTTAATTTAGACAAAAAAAATGGTTTGTCATTGAAATATAATATCTACTATAAGAAATAACGTGGCATAACAAAGGCTATACGTAATGCGGGTAAAGTGGTAAATACGAGCATTTTAGAAATAAATAAGATTAGTAGTAACTTGAAAGTATGGTGTTTCAAAATCCCGCACTACGCATAGTGTGCCAAGAATCAACCACGGCAATAAAATGGTTGAATGCTGTAAATAAGATGATAGTAGGTCTATCAGAGTCGTTGTATAGGCGATGGCTTTAAACCACATAGAGGTGCTGTAATTAAGAGTTATGGTATTGAGCGTCTATGAGAATCCAGTCCGAGAGGCTGGCAGGTAAGAATAAAGGAGATGAACGAAAGTGAACCATTGAAGAGGTGTCGAGACGTGGGTACATTTAGTCAAAAGCTACGGAGTATGAGACGGAGTGAAAAATGGTATTGAAAACATACCAATTGCAGAAGTCACCTATTTACTTTCTGCAAGGCTGGCGGCATTCAGATGGCATGACCTTTATTCAGGCTTATTTACGGAACTTGGGAACCTGCATAACAATGTCAGGCTGCCACAAAGCTACCGTCAAAGGATTCGCCGGCAGTCAAAGGGAAATGCACAATAGAATCACTCTAAAGGCAGAATACCGATGTGTTATACAGGGGCAGACTAAGCCGTATTAGCGAAGAAGTTTCTGTAATGGAAACGGAGTGAAGGGCTTAGGTTATACCGTATCATAACATTAAAACAACTCTAAGAAAAGAGAATGACTTTATGGGATGAAACAAAATCGATACCGATAAGCCGCTCCATGATATGGGAGGCTTATAAGAAAGTGCGAGCAAACAAAGGGAGTGCAGGGATAGACTCTGTAAGCATGGAAGAATATGATGCAAACAGAAGAAAATACTTGTACAAACTATGGAATCGGATGGCATCAGGGAGTTATTTTCCACCACCAGTTAAAGAGGTAGAAATCCCAAAGAAAGACGGAAAGGTCAGGAGATTGGGAATTCCCACCATCAGCGACAGGGTGGCACAAATGGTCATAAAGATGTACATTGAGCCAAGATTTGAATCAATCTTCAGTCAGAATTCCTATGGTTACCGCCCCAACAGAAATGCCCATCAGGCATTGGCAAAGGTGCGAGAACAAACAAGGAAGACAGACTGGGTAATAGATTTAGATATAAAAGGGTTTTTTGACAACATCAGCCATGAAAAACTGATGCTTGCAGTAGAGAAGCATGTGACCGAGAGATGGGTAAAACTCTATCTAAAGCGATGGCTTGCAGCCCCGGTACTCACTAAGTCGGGAGAGCTGATTGTAAAACAAGGCAAAGGGACGCCACAAGGAGGGGTAATAAGCCCGCTATTGGCAAACTTGTTCCTACATTATGGCTTTGATAAATGGTTGGAGAAAACCGACAGCACAGTACATTTTACACGGTATGCCGACGATGTAATAGTGCACTGTAGGAGTAAACAGCGTGCGGAACAAATACTTGGGTTAATCAATGAGCGGATGCACAATATTGATTTGGAACTACATCCAAAGAAAACAAAGATTGTTTACTGCAAAGATTATCGAAGGAAAGAGAAATACCCGGTAGTAAAGTTTGATTTTCTGGGATACTCTTTTCAGCCACGCACGACAAAATCGAAGAAAAACAAAGGATTATTTCTTGGATTTGACTGTGCCATAAGTATAAGTTCGAGCAAGCGAATAGCTGATAAACATGGAGAATTACAAGTTGAAAAGATGACATTCAAAAGTGTTGTAGGAATAGCCCAAAGACTGAATCCAATGATTCGGGGGTGGATACAATACTACGGTAAATACAGAATTTCATCACTACACAGAATATTCAGATTGTTAAATCAGCGATTGGTAAGGTGGGCAAGAAAACGGTATAAGCGATATAAGACAAGTCTAAAACGAGCTTACAAATGGTTAGCAAGAGTACAAGAACAGTACCCTTACTTATTTTACCACTGGCAGTTAGGCTTCTTATATTAATTAGTATTTTTGTATAACAAGAGCCGTGTGAGGGGAGACTTTCAAGCACGGTTCCCCGCCTGACCGGACGGGCAGGTGTGAGAGGCTTAGGGTGAAACTCCCTTTGCCTACTCGATGCCAAACCGTTGGGGGCGGGGTATTATAGAGTCTTTTCAATTTCTCCTGGATCTTGTCTGGTATCAAAAACAGTGGCAATTTTTATGTAATTGTCTTCTGTCCAGTATATGATTTTATAGTTTCTTACAACCAAAAATCTATATTCTAATTTCCTGTCGTGTAATAGTTCTTCTTTTCTTCCAATTTTTGGCCGGTTTTGAAGAAGCAACGTTGTCGCTACAATTTCTTTGACCAGTTTTCTTGCAACTTTTAATGTAGTATTCAGTTTATAGTATTCAAAAATATCTTCCAAATTTGTTAATGCCGTTTGCGTCCAATAGATTCTCATTCCCATGTGTCAATGTCTTTCAGAATTTCTTCAGCACTGTACAAACGGTTTTTTACTGAATCTTCTTCTGCCTGATCTATAATCGAATTTAACTGTTCTATGGTCATGGGACTAATTTCTTTTTTAGCCATTCTTTTCCTTTCCTGGTGAAGTGTTTTTTCTAATTTATCAATGATTTTCTCATTTTTCAATCGCAACACTTCTTGTATGAACAATATTTTTCTTGCTTGTATGTCCATGATTTTCTTTTTCTACAAATATACAAAATTTTGTTTTTACAATTTTTCTTAACCTTGCCCCCAACTCCTTTAAGCCAAATATTTTATTCTGCTTACCCCATTAATATCCCGTTAAACACACTACTTTGTCTTTTATCTTTGCTTCTGTGCCTGAATCTATTGAACACAGGAAAGACGTACTTCTGTTGTGCTTTGTAAGAGAGAAAGGAAGGTGTGTTGTTGTATTCAACGCTTTATTCTTTTGAAGTCTTGT
>DRJC01000083.1 GCA_011052365.1 Ignavibacteria bacterium | reverse complement strand
TTTGATTGTTCACTTTAATTATTTCACTTCCCATTTTCGTTAAAGAGTTTTGCATTTTGCTCAGTTTATCTGTGTCATATCTCTCTTTAGATTTAACAGCAGTGATAAAATCAGAGAGTCTATAATTTTTCAATTTGAGTAAATATTTGCCGGATAAATTTTTAATTACATTAACAATTTTATTTCTATAATTTTCTACTACAATTGACAAAGCACCTTCGTTTTTAATTGTCTTTTCCAGTTCATCAATGTTACCGCTGATTATAGCTTCCTGGTGCTTAATTAAAATACCGAGATAAGCTTGAAGAGATTCATATTGCTCTTTAAGGACATTAAACAAATCGCTCGTTTCCATTTTATTCTCCTTTTAAATGGTTCAGATAACCAATAACTCTTGTTACATAATTTTGAGTTTCCTCGAACGGAGGAATTCCCCCATACTTATCAACATTTAATGGTCCTGCATTATAGGACGCCAAAGCAAGCGTAATATCTCCTTTATATTTTCGAAGTAATTCCCCGAGATATTTAGTACCGCCCAGAATATTCTGAGACGGGTCCCAGACATTATCGACACCAACTTTTGCCGCAGTTGAATCCATCAGTTGCATTAAACCTTTTGCTTTTGATTTTGAAAGTGCATTCTCTCTAGCAGATGATTCTGTTAAAATGACGGATTTAATGAGATTTTTATCCACACCAAAATTGGCAGAAGCTTTTTCTATTATTTTTTCATATTTATTAAGCCTGTTAATTGCACTATTGGTAGGTACAACTGTCGGTATGTTTTTTTTCAGATTTGAAATATTATCAAACTGCAATCCTTTAGGAGTTTTGCGTATTGAGTTAATATTTTCCCCAGTAATTTTTTTATAAATAATATCTGCAACTCCAAGCGAACGGTTTTTTGATATGAATGTAGCCATTTCACTTTGAAAAATCGGATCGAGTGTATTACCACCATAACTGTTCTTCCCGAAAATTCCTCCTGAAGCTTTGTTCATACTTTTGAGCATCATTGATGTTAAAAGACTTTCGAATTTCTTAGAGGCATCTGCAATTTTAGCTTTTTGAGTATCTGAATAACGGCTATTCACAGAAGTGGGTGTGTTAATATGTTTCCGGTTATCGGTTATTTTTAACTGCAAACTTTTTATCATATTACCTCCAGTTCTCCGATAAGTGCACCGGCTTTTTTAAGAGCCTGGAAAATAGCAATTATATCCCGGGGTGAAACCTTTAATGAATTTAAAGCTGCTGCTACCTGCTGAACATTTGAAGCTCCTTCAATAGCAATAGTATTATTGGTTTTCTGCGAAACGTAGGGGACCAGGTTATTAAATACTGTTGTCGTTCCATTCGAAAAAGCATTTGGCTGCGAAATTATCGGATATGATTTAATAGTAATATTAAGACTACCGTATGTAATTGAAGACGGTAATATTTTCACATTATTTCCCGCCACAATAGTTCCGCTTCTTTCATCCAGTACAACTTTCGCAATATTATCCTTTTGCACTTCTATGTTTTCAAGTTCAGCCAAGAATGAAATAAGATTATTTTTCTTATCTGAAGGAACTTTAACCTTCACTTCTGCCGCATCATTAGGAATTGCTATGTCACTACCTAATTTGGCATTAATAGCGTTTGCAATATTATTAGATGTTGTTATATCAGGCTCCCTCAAAAAAACGCTGACTTCTGTATTGGAAAATTTATTTATCTGCATAGGAATTTGTAGTATTCCTCCCAAAGGAATTCTACCGGCAAGAGTATGATTCTTTGCTACCCGGTTCCCACTTCGTGTTCTATAATCATAGCCCCCGACAGAAATAGAACCTTGTCCAAAACCGTAAACTTTTCCTGCCATACCTGATAAAGGGGTCATCAATAATGTACCGCCTTGTAAACTGGTAGCATCACCCAATGAAGAAACGGTTAAATCAAATTTTGCACCTGGTTTCAGATAAGAATTTAAAGTCGCAGTAACCATTACGGCTGCAACATTCCGGACACGTAAATTATGCTGTCGTACCGTAATTCCGAATCGTTTTAACATACTTGTTATTGATTGAATTGTAAATGTTGAACGTTGAGTATCCCCTGTGCTGGCGAGTCCCACAACTAATCCGTAGCCTATAATCTGTTCCGGTTTTTCACTATTAAAATAGGCGATATCTTTAATTCTTTGCCCGTATAAAAAGCTTACTCCAAACAACAGGTATAGTACAATTAACTTTTTCATTTTAATACCTAAAAAATCCAATGGAAAAACTTGGTTAACCAGCCGGGAGATAGTGAACTATTAATTGCTCCATCACCATTAAAAATTATTTCTGCATTTGAAATATTATATGACAGCACGGTATTATCAGGTGCAATATCAGATATCCTAACGATGCCCTTTATAAACACGGTCTGTTCTTCTCCATTTATTATAATTTTTCTACTTCCTTTTATTACAAGATTGCCGTTAGCCAAAACCGAATCTACCGTAGCACTGATTTTTGTTCTAACTATTCCTTGAGTTTTTGTAAACCCGGAGCCTTTAAAAACATTATTTGATCCTATAGTTATTCCGCTACCTGGAATACTAATCGGTAATTTTTGTGTAAAACCAAGCTCACTGGTTCTTCCTGTACTCTTTTCTGATTTATTAGATGCTTGTGACGATTCAATAACCAGGATGGTAATTGCATCTCCAATTTTATTAGCTTTTTGGTCTGAGAAAAGCGAAGAGAATCCGTTTTGTCTCATATCTTGTGCAAATAAAACCGACGTAAGCAAGAATATGCTTAATGTAATTATGGTTTTCATATTTACTCGATTAAAATTAAATTTTTAGAGTCAATTATTTTACCCTTAAACAGTTTTTTATCTTTCGTAATAATTGTGATTGTATCTCCCGCAGCACCTTCCTGTCTGGCAAAAGCCTGAAAAGTAACCAGCACATTTCCATTTATATATTTTGCTCTCAACTCATCACCTACATTAACAATTGGTGCCTTTTCTATACTTTCGGCAGTAAGCACATCACCGGGTTGTTTCCGTACTTTGCTTCTATATAAGTCAATTTTATCCAATGAATAAATCAGTGTTCCTTTTATTACCGTAATGTCTTTTCTCTCATATTTAAAATCATCCGGTTCAAGTTTTTCTCTTCTGTTTATTTGCTTTTTGGTTACAATCACATTCCGGAATATTTTTACTCTAACCGTTATAATAGATTTTATAACACGCCCGCTATTCTTAAGTATTTTAACGGGTAAATAAACAAGGTTTCCCTTTAATTTGAACTCATTTGGTTTTAATAATTCTATGCTTTTATATGAATCCGGCAACTGTAAAATTTCGTACTCATAACTTTTAGAAGTTGTATAATTTGCAAGATTTTTATTCATGTAATTTTTCAGTTGGTTCTTAAAAGGAACACTGGTTTGAATAAAAAGAGACAATATTATTAATATTAAAACGCTCATAATTTATCTTTTAAGGTTATTTGCCATCCGCATCATTTCCTGCACTGTTTGTACAGTTTTAGAATTTATTTCGTATGCCCTTTGGGCGGCAATCATTGAAATCATTTCTTCAACAATATCTACATTGGAAGATTCCAGGTAGCCCTGGTTAATATCACCGAAACCATCTTTGCTGGGTGTACCTATTATCGGCACCCCTGAAGAAACTGTTTGAGCATACAAATTATTTCCCAATGCTTTTAAGCCACCGGGATTCATAAATCGCGCAAGTTCAATATTTCCCAACACGTAAGAACTTCCACCTGAGTCTTGAGCTGAAACAGTACCGTCTTTACTAACTGTTATTCCTGCTGTGTTTTCGTCAAGGGTCAATTCAGGATCAACAATATAACCGCTGGAAGTAACTATTCTTCCATCTGCATTTACTTTAAATGATCCGTCGCGCGTGTATGCGAATGTCCCATCTGCTTTTCTTACCTGGAAAAAGCCATCACCCTGAATTGCAAAATCCATTTGGTTACTGGTTGGTGTAATATCACCCTGTGTGAAAATTTTTGCTGTTGAAGTCGGTACAACACCATTACCAACCTGAATTGAATTAGACGGATTATTATTAATTCCAGGTGTTGAAGAACTTACCGGATTTACACTAACCTGCTGATACATTAAATCTTGAAATTCAGCCTTGTTTCTTTTATAGCCGGTAGTATTAATATTTGCAATATTGTTTGAGATTACTTCAATGTTTAACTCCTGTGCATACATTCCGGATGCTGCAGTTCGTAAAGCTCTTGTTCCCATATCCTATCTCCTTTTATTAAACTTTCCCAATTTGATTTGCTTGACCAAGTGACTGATCTAAATAATTAATTATCTTATGTGCCGAATCATATTCTGTATTTAACCTGATCATTTCTTCCATTTCCTTAATGGGATTTATGTTTGATTCTTCCTGGTAGCCCTGCTTTATACTATATGAACCTCGAGATGCAATTTGAAACCCGTCATTACCGGTAGTGAAATTTACCCCTGCTGTTCTCACCGATTGTTCGGGGCTATTCATATTTGCAATAAGTAAAGTATCAATCAGAATATCCCCATATCTGATATCACCATTTGAAGAAATTGTTAATTTTTTGTTTTTATCCAGCAATAAATTATTAACACTAATTGGTCCGTTTTTTCCCAGCACTTTATTGCCCTGCTTAGTTACAATATGTCCGTCAACTGAAACTTTAAATTTTCCATCGCGTGTAAGTTCAGGACCGTTTGCAGTCTGAATTACAAAAAATCCTTTCCCTGAAATTGCAAAATCAAGAGGGTTTGAAGTCTTAGTGAGGTTGCCTTGTTGATAATCTGTAGCTTTTTTAATCTCTACTTTACCATATCGATTAATTATTTCCGAAAACGGAACTACACGCTTAAAGCCCGTAGTATTAAGATTTGCTAAGTTATTTGCTACTATTTCCAGGTTTTTCATCCTTGAGTTCAACCCCCTTGCAGCTGTATAAATACCTTTAATCATTATAATTTCCTTATGATAAATTTTCTTCTAGAATATTTCTAAAAAATTCTCCATTTCATATTTTAATAAATACCCCTTACCAGCTTTTGTTTAATTCGTATGATTTTATTTTAGCAGCAAGCAAAACTTCTCCTTTTGCAATACTCATTTCTTTTGCAACTTTTGAGATGCCCGCCTGAGTGTTACTATACGATAAAGTATTATTGACAAGGCTGTTCCTAATTCCTTTTAATTTTATATCTGTTTTTTTAACTACTCTTTCCTCTCTGAGTAATCTTATGTTATCTTTAAGTCCATCCTTTTTCAAAAATTTTCTATTAATAATTTTCCTTCTAATTATTACAACCAACAGAGAGATTATGGATGCGAAGCCTAAGATTTTCACTTTGTTCGTTATGGCTTCGGAGTAAAAGAATGTATCCTGTATTTTATTAAGTAAAGGTTTGATTGAATTTTGAACAAAATTACTCCCTTTATTACTTAATCCTTTTTTTGTTAAAGAGGGGGTAGTTTCATTTTTTATATCGATAGCAACTATTTGTTTTTTTGTTTCCTTTAATTGTTTCTCTTTTATTGCATTAATTTGACCCTCTACTATCTGTTTTATATTTATGCTATCAGCTTGAGAAAATGTAGTAACTGTCCCGGCGTTTTTGACAACAGGCATATT
>DRJC01000082.1 GCA_011052365.1 Ignavibacteria bacterium | reverse complement strand
TTTTGTCTGCAATTATTTTTAACACTTGATATAATTTTAGTTCTCTATTATAAATTCGGCTCAAATATATATTAAACTGATAAGATTTACAAATCTTGGAATAATGTAAAACGGAAAATGAAAGACGCAAAACAATAATCGTGAAAGACAAGGTTAGGAGTTTATTAGTTTTGCCGTTTTACTTTTGCTTTTTAACACAACTCAATATAACAGGAATTGAAAAAAACAGAGGGGAAAAATATTTTACACTATAGTTGATATTTTTATTAATTAAAACTAACTTATAAAGCAAGCCTAATTTTTGAAGACAAATTTAATGTTGAACAAAGTTAATTTTTAATATTGTTTTTTATGATTTAAACTATTTTCCATTACTCTTGTACTTTTAGATATGCGATTTTTAATATACCGTAAAACATCTCACCGTTTTTAATTATCTCATAAAATCAATAACACTTGAATTAGTATAAATAAATTTATCATTATTACTTCTAATAGAAATTGCAATTTGTTTCGTTTACAGTTCATCTTTGTAGCTTTTTAAAGTGATACTGTAAATTCTATAATTAATATATTAACTAATTATGAGGTGAACTATGAAAAAATTCTACTTTTTTCTTTTTCTAATTTCTTGGGTTACAATATCTTTTGCTCAAGAAGTTGTTATCAAAGGAAAGGTAACCGGTTTTGATTCTTTTAAATCTAAACAGCTTCCTTTGATAGGTGTTAACATTATTGTAAAAAATACAACTATAGGAGTTTCAACTAATTCTAAAGGCTTATTTACTTTGAAAGTAAAAAGTTTACCTGTTGATGTAGTTTTTTCATATATAGGATATAAGAAAAAAACAATTAAAGTTAATACGGAAACATTTTTAAATGTTGTTTTAAAAGGAAACATTTATAGTTCTAAAGATTTGTTAGTTGTTGGTTCACGTTTCAGACCAAGGACTTCTATTACCTCATCTGTTCCAATCGATAATATAACAATGGAAGAAATGCGCAGCACTTCTCAGGTGTCTTTGGATAAAATTCTCACTTATCTTGTTCCTTCATTCAATTCTACACAACAAACAATATCCGATGCAACAGCTCATTTTGACCCTGCAGATTTAAGAGGATTAGGACCAAGCCGTACTCTTGTTTTAATCAACGGGAAAAGGAAAAATCCTTCTGCTTTGGTTTTTATAAATGATACACCGGGTAAAGGTGATGTTGGGGTGGATATGAACAGTATCCCTTTAAGTGCTATTAAACGAGTAGAAATATTACGCGATGGTGCCTCCGCTCAGTATGGTTCAGATGCCATTGCCGGAGTTATAAATATTATTTTAAATGATGAAAGTAAAATAACTAAAATTAATAGCTATTCCGGTGTAACCGCAAAGGGTGATGGATTTCAAATTGGAGGAAGTATAGATAAAGGATTTAAATTAGGTAATAATGGTTTCTTGAATGTATCAACAGCTTACTCAAGCCAAAGAGAAACTAATAGAGCCGGTACCCCGGGTAAAGATGTTCTTTTTGGTGTAGGCGCTTCAAATCCATGGATACAAAAACATCCCGGTTTGGGGATGCGTGTTGGATTACCTAATATGAAAACAGCAGACATTTATTATAATTCCGAATTAAATTTGAATGAGTCTGATAAAATTTATTCATTCGGAGGAATAGTCTATAGACAAGGCTTAAGTTATGCTTTATACCGTACACCATATTGGATTCCCGATAAATTTTTTATAAAGCACAAAAAAGGTACTACTTATGAAGGATTCCAACCTACTTTTGAAACAAGTATTATGGATAAACAATTTACTACAGGATTCCGTTCTAAGAAAAATGGCTGGAATTATGATATCAGTTATACTTTCGGAAGTAATTCTGTGGATTATAAAGTAAGTAACTCTATTAATCTTAGCTTGGGAGAACTCAGTCCTACAGTGTTTAACCCCGGAGGATATGGTTTTAAAAATCATATTTTAAATTTTGATATTTCAAAATTATTCTTTGATAAATTATTTGTTAGTGCCGGAAGTGAATTTAGATTAGAAAATTTTATTGCTGTTGCAGGTGGAGAAGCTTCATATAAAGGCGGCGGAGTACAATCTTTCCCTGGCTTACAACCTCAAAATGCCGTTGATGCTAAACGTACTAATATCGGCGTTTATTTAGACATCGGCTCAGACCTAACCGAAAACGTCTTTGTGGGCGGTGCCATTCGTTATGAAGATTATAGTGACTTTGGATCAAACGTAACTTATAAAGTAAGTGGGCGGGTAAAAACAAGCGACAATAGGTTTACCTTTAGAGGTTCAATTTCTTCAGGCTTTCGTGCACCTTCTTTACATCAAATTTATTTAAGTAATATTCAAACATTGGTTTCAGGCGGTACTGTCAGTAACCAGGGTACTTTTAATAATGATAGCCCTGTGTTACGTAAATTGGGTGTAAATAAATTAAAAGAAGAAACTTCCACAAACTACACTATCGGAATTGCAGGCAAACCTGTAGGAGGATTTTCTTTTAGTGTTGATTATTTTAGAATTAATCTAAAAGACCGTATTGTATATTCCAGTGCTATATTTTCAACCGATACAACAACTACAGTCGGGCGTATTTTACGCGATAATAGTATTACAAGCTTAAAATTCTTTATAAATGCTGTTAACACAATTACCAAAGGTATTGATATTGTTGCAAGTTACCGATACGGAAAATTAAGTTTACGTACTGCTGCTTCATTTCTTAAGCATTCAATAGACGGGAAAATTAATACTCCCGCCGTTCTTGCAGCAGACGGGGTAGATATTTTTGACAGAAAAGAGCAATCCCGTATATTAACGGCAAGACCAACAAAGAAAGTTGTGTTAGGTTTAACATACAATTTTGACCCGTTAACCGTTAATGTATCAGCAACTTATTTTGGCGAGGTAACCTGGCGGCATGTTAACAACGGTTTGAACGGTGTTGATTTAGGCAACGGACCTCTACCGACCAATGACGCTGCTTTTGATCAGACCTTTTCTGCAAAAGTAATAACCGATTTAAATTTTAGTTACAAAATAAGTCAAAGTATTTCATTAGGTCTACTGGTAAATAATTTGTTTGATGTTTATCCGGATGTAATTAATACAAAAGGCGATTTTGTAACTAATTTAGGCGGTCGTTTTAAATATCCTTGGGAAGTAAATCAATTTGGTTTCAACGGTCGTGTAATAATGGGTACTGTTAATATTAGCTTATAGAAAGTAAAAATATAAATTAATTAAAACACTTCCGGCTCAATTAAAAAGTCCATCTCTTATAGATGGACTTTTTTTATTTGCAAGCATTGAAAAAAGAAACGGAAAAGATAAAAGGTAAATATAAAATAAAAGCAAAGTTTAAAAATTAATAATCTTATCATTTCACTATCTCTTTGCCATAATTAAATAATAATAAAGATTAAATAGTTGTACAAAAAAATGACGGAAAGAAAAAAATACAAATAACATTGTTAAATATTGTAAATGATAATGGAATAAGTTAATTTGTATTTGGGAGGGGGGTATTCTCCTTTGTAATAATTATGCTCTGCAATAATTATTATTTCTCAACAAACCCTTCAAAAAGAATAATAGTATTATTGTTAAAATTAATTAACGGAATATGCTTGCATCTCTTTATAACATAGGTAAACAATTAATTAGTAAACAGACACGAATCCCAATACAAAACATCGGGACAAGTTTTCACGAATTTACACGAAAATAAAATAAGAATTGGATGTGAGATGTGAGAATAACAATTAAATTAAAGTGCAGTCCTAATTCTAGATTACCAATTAATTATAATTACGCTCTTTCTGCTGCAATTTATAAATTACTTAGATTTGGTTCCGAAGATTTTGCTGAATTTTTACACAACATCGGTTTTAAAAATGCCGGTAAAACTTATAAACTATTTTCCTTTGCTTTAAGATTTAACAAGTTTAAAATACAAAACCAAACAATACATCTTTTAGAGCCGACTGCTTTTCTAATTATTACCTCTCCACTTATTGAAGAATTTATACAAAATTTTATTGTTGGAACATTTGCACAACAGAAAATAGAAATTATTAGCGGTGAATTTAAGACTGTTTTTTATATTGAACAAATTGAAAGTTTACCTCCAATATCCTTTCAAAACAAAATGAAATTTATAATGCTATCTCCGATAATCCTTTCTACAAAGCAAAAATATAATGGGAAATTACAACAATATTACTTTAGGTATAATGACCCGATGGAAGAAATAAATAGAGTGTTGAATCAAAATTTAATTAACAAATCTGAAATAATAAAAAATAAAGAATACAGTGAAGATGGAGTAAAGATTAAATGGGATGAAAAATACATACAACGAATGGAAGCAAAGAAGAAAAGATTAACAAAAAAAATTACAGTTAGAAAAAGTGAACAGATAAAAATAGATCTAATTGGTAACCAATTACCATTTGAAATTGAAGGCGATACCGAACTAATTAAAATTGGGTACGAATGCGGTTTTGGTGAAAAGAATAGTCTGGGATTTGGGCTAGTTGAAACTAACTAATATAAAATTAAATGAAAACAATCCGTGGTAATTTGTGTAATTAGTGTCTCGCTGGGAGTCACGTGGCGGAGCCAGACACGAATTTCACGAATTTACACGAAAATAAATTAGAAACATGAAAACAATTTAAATAATAAAAGTATTGTTAATGTATGAGTAAAAAAAATAACTTCTTAAATTTCTTTACTAAACTTACGGACTTTGCACCTTATGAGTTTCAATTAAATACCTTTTCACTATTTATTGATGGGAAAAGTAATATTATTCAAGCTCCTACAGGAAGCGGGAAAACTTGGGGAGCTCTAGCACCATTTATTTTTTGTTGGAAAGAATGGAAAGATGGAAGACAAAACAGAGAAGATTATCCAAGGAAATTAATTTATTCACTACCATTAAGAACCTTAGCAAATTCATTATTTAATGAAGTATTAAATAAAATTACAGAAAAATTTCCAGAGCTTGATATAAAGATAAAATTACAAACTGGTGAATTTCCAAATGATTTATTTTTCGAGGGAGATATTATCTTTACAACCATTGACCAAACTTTAAGCAACGTTTTAGGAATACCGCTTTCGTTACCTAAAAAGTTAGCGAACATTAATGCTGGAGCAATAATTTCTTCTTATTTGGTTTTTGATGAATTTCATCTATTAGATCCAAAAGCATCATTAAAAACTACTATCATTCTTTTGGATGCATTAAAGAAAATTTCTCCTTTCTGTTTAATGACAGCAACACTGTCTAATAATTTTTTGGACAAGAGTTCCCAACTTTTAAATGCTAAAATTACAAAGGTAAACAGAGAAGATTATAATTCTTTTGCTTTTGTAAAAAACATTACTCGTAGAAATATCAATATTAACAAGGAAACTTTAACAATTGAAAAAATAATAAGAGAGCACAAGCAGAAAACGATTGTTATTTGTAATACAGTGGATAGATGTGTCAATATTTTTAAAGAATTGTTAGTAAAAAAAGATAATGAAGAAATAAAGTCAGAACTAATTTGTATTCATTCACGTTTTTTTCAAGAAGATCGAAAAAGAAAAGAGAAAAGAATTTTAGAATTATTTGGACAACAATCTAATGCTGATGTTATTTTGGTTTCCACACAAGTTATTGAGGTAGGATTAGATATTTCTTGTGATACTATGCACACAGAAATTTCACCAATTAATTCTTTAGTGCAAAGAGCAGGGCGTTGTGCAAGATGGCAAGGAAATGGAGAGCTATTTATTTATGATGTTCCTGAGAGAAAATATTTACCATATAAAAAAGAACTATCAGAAAATACATTTAAAACACTAATTAAATATGAGAATAGTAACCTGGATTTTTATTTATCGCAAGAAATTATTGAGAAAGTTCTTACCGAGTATGAAAGAAATATTTTTGATGAAATTCAAAATGATTCAATAAATACGTGGCAAAATATTAAAGATAGTTGGAAAACTGGAGAGCAAGCTTATGTGCGAACATTAATTAGAGATATCCGTTCAATCAATGTTGTTTTACTACCCAAGGGTTTTAAAACAAATTCACTATACATATTTGAATCAATTTCAATGAATCCATATTCATTAAAAAAAGAAATTGAAGATATCCTTGATACTTATGAAAGTGAGCAACCTATAATAGTAATGAAATTAGAAGAACCTAATTTTGATTTTGAAAAAACTAAAGAGCTAAATCAATTAGAGCCTTCAGATATTTATCTTGAAAATATTGTTGCACTAAATACAAACGAAGTGGGGTACAATCCTAAATATGGACTAGACTTTTCTTTATCAAATAATTTTCAGTCTAAAGAAAAAGAGCGAAAGAAAAAATAT
>DRJC01000081.1 GCA_011052365.1 Ignavibacteria bacterium | reverse complement strand
TAAGCATAATCAGATACCTTAGCATACTTAGCAATATCTTTTAAGTTGGGGCAGACAAAACTAAAAAGTTTTGAATCTGAGTCGTTTTTAATTTGGATAACTTTTTCTAATGCTTGCTTATTATAAATATCACATCCAATACCATAAACGGTATCAGTGGGATAAATAATTAAACCTCCTTTTCTTAATACTTCAACAGCTTTGTTTATATAACGTAATTGCGGTGTTTCCGGGTGAAGTTCATAATATTCCATATAATCTCTCCTTTTTGTAGGATTTACTTAAAGATATACCAGGTCCTCCCCTAAAATAGAAACCTTTTAATAATTGTCAATTATAAAGTAAGATAATTTAAATATCATTAAGAAATCTTAATATAATTTTTATTTTTCGATAAAATATTCTTATATTTATTGTTCATATTTTAATTAAATGGTAAAGAGTTTAGGAGAAATAAATGTCAAGGAAATGTCAAATAACAGGTGTGGGACCAATAGCGGGGAATAGTATTTCTCATGCTCATAACAAAACCAAAAGAAGATTTTTACCTAATCTTCAAAAGAAGAAAATTTGGGTTCAGGAATTAAACCGGTTTGTAACAGTAAAACTTTCTACAAGTGCATTAAAAACTCTTGATAAGAAAGGCACTGCTGAATTAGCAAAAATGGTTAGAGAAAAGAAAATTAAGGTTAATTAAAACAGATTTTGTTTAAAACAAAAAAGGAAAGCTTTTCGGCTTTCCTTTTTTCATTTTAAAAACATTAAGTTCTTGTTACTCTCTTACAACCCACACTTTAACATTTGTACTAACGGAAGGATGCAATTTCACATTTACTTCATAAATTCCAAGAGCCTTTATTTGATCATCCATTTCAATTTTTCTTTTATCTATGTCAAAACCTTTTTCTTTTAAAGCATCTGAAATCATTTGAGTAGTAACGGAGCCGAATATCTTTTCTTCTTCCCCAACCTGAACAGGTATTGTAACGGAAACCTTTTCTAATTCAGCAGCTGAAGTTTCTGCTGCAGTTAGCTCCTTACCGACTTTAATAAATAAAGATTTTTTTTCTTCTTTTAATGCACGAACATTACCCTCAAGAGCTATATAAGCTATTTTTTTTGGAATTAAATAATTGCGTGCATAGCCGTCTTTGACGTTCACAATCTCCCCGACCTTTCCCAAGGTTTCAAAGTCCTTTCTAAGTATTACTTTCATATTATCTCCTAATCTGCACTATCTTGCTGAATCAGATACATATGGTAAAAGTGCCATATGACGTGCACGTTTAATTGCTAATGTTAATTGTCTTTGATATTTGGCTTTTGTGCCTGTAATTCTTTTGGGAATAATTTTCCCTTGTTCTGTTGTATATCTTTGCAGCAACTTAACGTCTTTGTAATCAATATATTTGACATTATTTTTTGTAAATCTGCAAATCTTTTTTGTTCTTATATCACTTTTCATAAAATTTCCTTTCTATTTTAATAGTTCCGATTCTTCATTTGATAAAAATTTGTCAAACGAATCAGCCGAATAATCTTTTTCTAATTTGTCGATAACAGGTTCTTTTAATGTAGTTTCAACTTCTTCAGTCTTTTCAATCTTTTCAACTTTTTCAATTTCTTCAGTTTTATTTTTTTTGTTTAAAAATTGAATCCTTCTTGCTTTAATTTCAACTATACTTCTGTTATGTCCGTCATCTGATTTCCAGTTACGGCTTTGCAGTTCACCATCAACTAATACGGCGTAACCTTTTTTAAGTTTTTCACGGCAGCTTTCGGCAAGTTTATTCCAGGCAACTATTCCTATATAGCAAACATCTTCCTGCCATTGATTAGAGCTATCCTTATATTTTCTGTTTGAAGCAATAGAAAAATTTACTACGGGAGTGTTATTGGTTGTTTGTCTATACACAGGATCTTTTGTAAGATTGCCGGCAACGATAACATAATTTATTTCAGGCATTTTCAAATCAGCCATAATATTCCTCCATACTTTAGATTAAACATCTTTTTGTTCTTTATCATCTGATGAATCTGCCTGCTTTTCAGTTGGTGAATTGGATTTTTCTTCCTCTTCAACTTTTTTTGCAGCTTCTGATTTTTTTTGTTCTAAATATTCAAGAGCATTATTGTCTAACTTGAGAGTAAGATAGCGTAAAATCTGCTCGTCTAAATTGAACATTCTTTCTAGTTTAGCTATTGTAGTGTTTTGTGCTTCATACCTGTAAAAAACATAATAGCCAATCTTGCTTTTATTGATAGGGTAAGCGAGTCTTTTTCTCCCCCAATCTTCAATCTCTTTGATTACTCCATTGTTGCTTGTGATAGCATCTTTTATTTTGGAAACTTGAGATTGAATTTGTTCATCGTCAAGAACTGCATTTATTAAAACAGCACTTTCATAAATATTATTACTCATTATTTAAGTAACCTCCCTTCGGTCATTTGGCCCTCACAACAATCAGTGAGAGCAGGGTTAATAAATATTATTTAAAATAGGTTCAAATCTATTTAATTAACGGTGCAATTACAAGAGAAACGACAGCCATTAATTTTATTAAAATATTTAAAGACGGACCCGATGTATCTTTAAAAGGATCGCCGACTGTATCTCCGACAACTGCAGCTTTATGAAGTTCAGAACCCTTGCCGTATTTAACACCGTCTATTTCTACTCCTTCTTCAATTGTTTTTTTAGCGTTATCCCATGCACCGCCTGCATTTGCTTGGAAAATAGCCATCAAAACACCTGTTACCGTAACACCGGCTAAAAGACCTCCGAGCATTTCCGGGCCACCGATCCACCCAATAAATACAGGTGTAAATACTGCTAATAATCCGGGTGTTACCATTTGCCTGATTGCAGCTTTAGTGGATATCTCTACACATTTACCATATTCAGGGACACCGTCCGCTTTTGCAAATGTTATTTTATCATCGTCCGACCATTCTTCTTGCTCTTTACCGTCATTTTTTTTCATAACTTTTAAAGCGTTTGCCAATTCAGGTATATCTTTAAATTGTCTTCTTACTTCTTCAATCATTGACATTGCTGCTTTACCAACTGCGTTCATTGCCATTGATGAAAAAAGAAACGGAAGCATACCACCCAAAAATAAACCTGCCATTACTACCGCTTTAGAAATATCAATTGATTTTATATCAGCTGCCATCATAAAAGCGCCGAATAAAGCTAACGCCGTTAATGCTGCAGAACCTATGGCAAAGCCCTTTCCAATTGCAGCCGTTGTATTTCCTACGGCATCCAATTTGTCTGTTCTCTGGCGAACTTCTTTTGGAAGCTCAGCCATTTCTGCAATTCCACCGGCATTATCCGAAATAGGACCATAAGCATCAACTGCTAATTGTATACCTGTATTAGACAACATTCCTACCGCGGCGATTGCAATTCCATATAATCCTCCAAAATGAAAAGCACCGATTATTGAAAGTGCTATTACAATTAGGGGCATTGCCGTTGAATTTAATCCGTTTCCAATACCGGCAATAATATTTGTTGCACTGCCTGTTAGTGATTGTCTAACAATATTATTTACAGGTTTCTTGCCTTGTCCGGTATAATATTCTGTTAAAACCCCTATAAGAACGCCTGCAATCAAACCAATTACAGTTGCGAAAAATATTCCTGTAGAAGTTATAGTATATGTTATACCATATAACGGATCTTCGTGAGTCCAAGACTCCGGCATCATCCATTTAATTATAAAATAAAGGGCTAATATCATAATTGCCGAAGAGCCGAACTCACCCATATTAAGGGCTTTTTGAGGATCACCCCCTTCTTTTACACGAACAAAGAAAGTACCAAATATTGACACAACAATACCGACACCTGCAATTACCAAGGGTAATAAAACAGCACCCAGTCCGTTAAATTTATCAGCAAATTCCGGGTAACCAAAAAAGGCTGCACCCAGTACCATCGTACCAATAATAGAACCTACATACGATTCAAAAAGATCGGCACCCATACCGGCAACATCACCAACATTATCACCAACATTATCGGCTATAGTAGCTGGATTTAAGTGATGATCTTCAGGTATACCTGCTTCAATTTTACCGACTAAATCAGCACCGACATCAGCAGCTTTTGTATAGATTCCACCGCCTACTCTTGCAAAAAGTGCAATTGATGAAGCACCGAAAGAAAATCCGGTAATAATAGTAATAACTCTTGTTAAATCATTTGCAGTATTTACTCCATAGACACTACTATAAATTAAAAACAAACCACCAAGACCAAGCACACCTAAACCGACAACACCGAGTCCCATAACAGAACCACCGGCAAAAGCTACTTCAAGAGCTTTCTCCATACTTTTTCTTGCCTTATTTGTAGTTCTAACATTAGCTTTTGTAGCCACTCTCATTCCGATAAACCCGGCGAGGGCAGAACAAAATGCACCTATTAAAAATGAGATTCCAATAATAGGTGATGAATTAACAGGATCAGCTGATACAGCTAAAAGTATAGCCACAGCAATAACAAAAATTGCCAACACTTTATATTCAGCCTTAAGAAAAGCCATGGCACCTTCAGCAATATACTTTGATATTCTTGCCATTTTTTCCGTACCGACATCTTGTTTGGAAACCCATGATGCTTTCCAAAATGTATAGAGTAGTGCAAGCACACCAAACACCGGAATAATATATATAATTGTTTTCATAGAATTATCCTGATCTCCCTTTGCTTTTTAGTTAATTAAATTTTGCTGTTTATTTATTTTACTGTTGGCATCAAGCATTTGCTTTATACCACCAATTATAAATTCTTCTAAAAGAGTTAAGCCGTTATCAAAAGTTTTTATTAATTCTTCTATTTCTTCTTCTGTAAAATCACTTAACACATAATCAGCCATATTACTTCTATCAAAATTATTTCCGACCCCTATTCTTAAACGTGGAAAATTATAGTCATTAAGATGATAAATAATTGAACCAAGACCGTTATGTCCCCCGTCCCCACCTGAAACTCTTATTCTAACTTCGGATAATTTCAAATTAATATCATCACAAACAACAAGCATTTGAGTATTTTCAATTTTCAATTTATTTAAAACCTGTTTTGCTGCGATACCGCTGTCATTAACATACGTTGATGGTTTTACAAGATTATAATTTTCCGATCTAATTTTCCCCTCACAAAAATAATAATCTTGTTTTGATGGTTTGAATTTTAGAGAGTGTTTTTGTGCAAAATAATCCAGCAGCATAAAACCCACATTGTGTCTATTTTGCTGATATCGAGGTTCCGGGTTTCCGATTCCTAAAATAATACGCACTTTATTCTTTATTTTCTTCCTTTTCTCCTGTTTCTTCGTCAGTCTTGCCAATAACTTCCGGTTCAGCCATTCCTTCTTCAAGTTCATCAACAACGGGTTCAGCTTCAACTTTAGGATGAGTTACTGAAACAACTACGGAATCAGCAGGGGTGAGTATAGTTATATTTTCAAAATTAAGATCTTTAATGTGAATTGTATCACCAATATTTAGATTTTCTATATCAATTTCTAATGATTGAGGAACGTCTTTGGGTAAACATTCAACAAATAATTTGTGTGACCCAATCTGTAAAACTCCGCCTTCTTTAACCCCAACCGAATTACCCACAAAAGAAACAGGTATATTAAGTTGAAATTTTTCGCCTCTTTTAAGACCTAATAAATCAAAATGTACAATTTTATCAGTAACAGGATCAAATTGAACATTTTTCAAAAAACATTCTTGTTCTTCTTTTCCTTTTACTTTAAGTAAAATTATATTTCTTGCAGAAGTAAAAACCAAAGGGTTTATATCTTTTTCATCAACATTAAAAGCCATAGGTTTTTCATGTTTTGAATAATAAATACCTGGAACCCTACCTTCTTTTCTTATCTTATTTCTTTCGGCTTTATTTATTTTATCTCTAAAATTTGCCTCTAATATTATGTTTTCCATTATATCTCCGAAACTAAATTATCCTTTATCTATTTCAAAAAGTGAACTAATTGATTTATTATTAAAAGTTCTTTTAATTGCCTCTGCAAACAAACTAGATGCGCTGACTACAGAAACTTTATCTTCTATTCCAACTGTATTTAATGGAATTGAATCTGTAACATATAATTTTGTTAATTGTGATTCTTTAATTCTTTCAATAGCAGGCCCTGAAAGCAAAGGGTGTGTAATTGCACCAAAGATATTTTTTGCACCTTTATCTTTTAATGCTTGAATAGCGCCGACAAATGTGCCTGCCGTATCAATCAAATCGTCAACAATAAGAACATTTTTGTTTTCAACATCACCAATAATATTAACAACCTCTGCAAGGTTTTGGTGTGGTCTTCTTTTATCAATAACAACAAGATCGGCGTGTATTCTTTTCGCATAAGATCTTGCCATTTTAATACCGCCTACATCGGGTGAAACCACAACAGTATTACCATCTTTGTTTGTTACCAAACCACTGAACACAGTTGAACCGTAAAGATGGTCAAAAGGGATATCAAAAAAACCTTGGAGCTGAGCAGCGTGAAGATCCATTGTCATCACTCTGTCGGCACCGGCAACAGTAATTAAATTGGCAATAAGCTTTGCAGTAATAGCAACACGAGGCTGATCTTTTCTATCCTGTCTTGCATATCCGAAATAAGGTATAACCGCCGTTATTCTTTTGGCTGATGCTCTCTTGGCAGCATCAATCATTATTAATAATTCCATTAAATTTTCGGCAGGAGGAGGTGTGGACTGTATTAGAAATACATCATTTCCACGTATATTCTCTCCATATTTTACCCAGATTTCGCCGTCACAAAATTTCTTAAGCTCAATATTTCCCAAAGGACGACCAAGTTTTTTAGAAATCTTTTCTGCCAGCGGTAAATTGGAACTGCCGGAAAAAATTTTATATTCGCTCAGTACCATTGCCCTTTTACTTGAGTTATAAAAAAATTAGTCAAGAAATATAAGTATAACAGTAAGTTATGTCAACTTAGACTTACAGGATAAATTGGCGGTAAAAGTTAAGCTCAGGCTCACAGGATTAATTGGTGGCAAAAGATAATTAAGCAAAATATTGAATAATTCTGCATACCTTTTGTGTAAAATAAACATCACACAAAACCAACATTCCAAAATTCAACTGCATTCGCAGTTGCGTGTGTTTTTTTAAATCATATCCCCGAATTTCATTCGAGGCTATTGTAAATTCTCCGTAGGACTCTTACAGAGGACTGCCTCCGCAGTCGAACAAATAGAATTGCGGATTTGTTCGAAATAAAAAACATCAATCAAAAATTAAAACAATTCT
>DRJC01000080.1 GCA_011052365.1 Ignavibacteria bacterium | reverse complement strand
TTTTGATGCTTCCGGTTTGGCAAGCGGAATTTATATTTATAGATTGTTAGGAAAATCTGTGAATATTATAAAGAAAATGATCCTCCTTCGATGAAACTTCGGAGGACAAGTCCTACTACGTTAAAGTTTATCAGCCGAAACAAGTGCAGGCTGACTTCGTAGGACAGGTCCTATTACGATAAAGTTTATCAGCCAAAACATAAGTGTGCAGGCTGACTTCGTAGGACAGGTTTTAATGAGATAGCCTCTACGTAAAACAGAGCAGCAATTTTCTTTAACCCACGAATTTCCAGAGAGACCCTCTGGATATTCGTGGGTTTTTTAATGTTTTATATTTGCTGCCACTGATCCTCAAAAAAAAGTGGACAGGCATTCAGTGGCAAAAAGAAAAATTTGTAATTATACTGTCACGGTACGATCGTGACAGTATTAAAAAATGATTTACAGAAAATCCACAACTGCGAACGCAGTTGAATTTACAATAGCCTCGAATGAAATTCGAGGTAAAAAAAGAAGAGAACATCACAACTGCGGAGCAGTTGAATTTTGGAATGTTAAATTTGTGTGATTTTTTTAACAAAACAAAAATAATAATTCTAATAAATTAATTGAACTGCTTCCGTCTTCGTCCGGCCGTTGCCGGACTACGCCGGACAGGTCCGCAGTTCGGATTTGTTTTGTTATTCTTTCTCCCTATGGACTTCGTCCATAGTTATTATAAATTTAACTGCTTCGCAGTTTTTGGAAATTGAAAAATCACAACTGCGAAGCAGTTTTCGACAAAAGACAACAACTGCTGTCACACTTCTCGGAAAATTGAGAAACCACAACTACGGACGCAGTTGAATTTTGGAATGTGTAATTTATGTGATGTTTTTTAACGCAAACTGAACGTGTATTTCAACTGCTGCTTCGCACTTTTCGGCAATTACAAAACAGCAACAGCGATATCAGTTTTATCTGCAACCACCGATCCCGAAAAAAAGTGGGCAGTCTGTCTGCAGTGGGTAAACACTCAGTGGCGAAAAGATTATATTCAAAGTGTCGCCGAATGCCTGTCAACTGTTTTGGAGTGGTCGGTAACACCAAAGGAAAAAATTCCCGATGTTTTAAAAACATCGGGAATTTCAATATACTCTCAATTGAAATTCATTCCCCCTTTGACTAATTTTAACGATTAAAAAAAAATAAAAAAAGGAGTTCTAAAAAATGGCGGTCAAAGTTGGAATTAACGGATTTGGACGAATTGGAAGATTAGTTTTTCGTAGAAGCCTGCAATTAGGCGGTTTCGATTTTGTAGGTATAAACGATCTTACCGATGCTAAAACATTAGCTCATTTATTAAAGTATGATTCCGTTCACAGAAAGTTTGACGGAACAATTGAAGTTGACGGGAATGATTTAATTGTTAACGGTAACAGAATAAAAGTTACAGCCGAAAGAGACCCTTCAAAATTAAATTGGGGAGAACTCGGTACCGACGTTGTAGTCGAGTCAACGGGTGTTTTTAGAACAAGAGAACTTTGTATGAGTCACGTTAATGCAGGTGCTAAAAAAGTTATTTTAACGGTTCCGGCAAAAGATGAAATAGATGCAACAATAGTTCTCGGTGTAAACGAAGATCAAATTAAGGATGAACACAAAGTTTTATCAAATGCATCCTGTACTACAAACTGTCTTGCTCCAATGATAAAAGTATTGAATGATGCATTCGGGGTAGAACGTGCTTTAATGACTACCGTTCACTCGTACACAAACGATCAAAGATTATTGGACTTACCCCACAGTGATTTAAGGAGAGCAAGATCTGCTGCAATCTCTATTATTCCGACAACAACAGGTGCTGCAAAAGCAGTAGGTAAAGTTATTCCGGAGTTAAACGGTAAATTAGACGGAATGGCAATGCGCGTTCCTACACCTGACGGATCGATAACAGATGTTGTTGCTACGTTAAATAATGAAGCATCCGTAGATGAAATAAAAAAAGCATTTAAAGATGCTGCAGATAACGGGTTGAAAGGCGTAATGGAATATTCAGACGAACCTCTTGTTTCTGCAGATATTATTGGTAATTCTCACTCCGTCGTTTTTGATTCATTATTAACAATATCATTCGGGAAAATGGTAAAAGTAGTTGGTTGGTATGATAATGAATGGGGATACTCCTGCAGGGTTGTTGACTTAATAAAAAAAATAGCTTAATAATTATTTAATTTAAAAGACGGAGTTATTGCTCCGTCTTTTTTTTAAACTATCTCATTCACATATTTAAAAGTTATGAACAAACTCTCAATTGATGATATTGAATTAAAAGATAAAAGAGTTTTGGTCAGGGTTGATTTTAATGTACCCCTTGACGAAAACAGAAATATAACCGACGACAAAAGAATAACGGCTTCACTTCCGACTATAAATAAAATTATTAAAGACGGTGGAAAAGCTATTTTGATGAGTCACCTCGGCAGACCGAAAGGAGAAAGGAAACCGGAATTTAGTCTTGAACCTGTTGTCAAAAGATTGAGCGAACTTTTGAATAAAGAAATAATATTTTCAAATGACTGTATAGGGGATGATACCAAGTTGCTCATAAATAATATGCAGCCGTCAGATGTTATCTTGTTGGAAAACCTTAGGTTTCACAAAGAAGAAGAACAGAACGATCCCGGATTCGCAAAAGCTCTTTCTGAATTTGGAGATATTTATGTTAACGATGCTTTCGGAACTGCTCACAGGGCACACGCATCCACGGAGGGAATTACAAAATTTATTTCCCCTTGTGTTGCCGGGTATTTAATGGAAAAAGAACTCGATTATTTAGGAAGCAAATTAGAAAATCCCGGAAGACCTTACTGCGCAATTTTGGGCGGTGTAAAAATTTCAGGTAAAATTGATGTAATTAAAAATCTTTTGGGCAAGGTTGACACACTGTTAATAGGCGGGGGAATGGCTTTTACATTTTTCAAAGCTCAGGGAAAAGAAATCGGGACTTCAATATTAGAAAAAGATAAAATAGACCTGGCAAAAGAAATACTGAAATCAATTGAAAACAGCAGCACAAAATTATTCCTTCCGATTGATGTTGTTACTGCCGATAAATTCAGTAATGAATCGGCTTTCCAAACAGTTACTGCAGAAAATATACCGCCTACACAAATGGGATTGGATATAGGTCCCGAAACAGTTAAATTATTTTCCCAACAAATAATAGGTTCAAAAACCATTGTTTGGAATGGTCCTATGGGGGTATTTGAATTTAAAAATTTTGCTAATGGAACTTTTTCGGTTGCCAACGCATTAAAAGAAGCTACGGATAATGGTAGTATTACGATAGTCGGCGGAGGAGATTCCGCCGCTGCAATTAAAGAAGCGGGCTTAGAAGATAACGTTTCACACGTTTCAACAGGTGGCGGTGCTTCATTGGAATTTTTAGAAGGAAAACTTTTACCTGGAGTAGAAGCTCTAACTTCAAAATAGATAATAACAAAAGGATATTGTGAACAATTCATACAGACCGAGAGGACTCGGAGGATTTAGTCTTTTTCCGCCGGTGATTAAAAATCTTATAATTATAGACGTAGTTATTTTTTTACTTCAAACATTACTAAATAATCTTTCTTTTAACGGTATCCCCGGCTGGTATATTATTGATAGATGGTTTGCACTAAATCCTTTTGGCGGAACAGACGCCGCAGGACAAGTTTATAATTTTCAAATATGGCAGTTAATAACATATCAATTTATGCACGGCGGAGTCGGTCACATATTTTTTAATATGTTTGCACTGTGGGTGTTCGGAATAGAGATTGAAAATATGTGGGGCTCAAGGAAATTCTTATTCTTTTATTTATTGAGCGGTGTTGTAGCGGGTTTATTCTACTTATCCCTTTCACCTTTAATTGGCATACCCCCGGCAGTAACAATCGGTGCTTCCGGTGCCATCTACGGTGTCTTGATTGCATTTGGATTATTCTTTCCCGATAGACCAATTTATTTATATTTCTTTATTCCTATAAAAGCTAAATATCTTATTACTTTTTTTGTTCTAATAGAAATTATGTTTGTTAACAGTGCCGGAAGCAACATTGCACGTTTGGCTCATCTCGGTGGTGCTCTTGCCGGTTTCATCTTTATAATGCTCGATAAAAATAGTGTCATATCTTTAAAGAGAATGTTAAACTGGAATTTTCATGTAAACGGTAGGAATAACCCTTTTAGCAATTTGCAGAATCCTTTTAAAAAGGAAAATGTAGAAGAGGCAAAATTCTACGAAATTAATAACGATAAGAGATCAAGTGAAAGTAAGGTTACTCAAAAGGAAATTGACAGAATTCTGGATAAAATAAGCGAATCCGGTTACAAGAATTTAACGACTGAAGAAAAGAAAGTTCTGTTTGAAGCAAG
>DRJC01000079.1 GCA_011052365.1 Ignavibacteria bacterium | reverse complement strand
TCTAATTGAATTGCACCGTATTTTTCTTTTTCTTTTGGATGCCAGCCTATAGCTGTCGGATAAAATAAAATATTAGCACCTTGTAAAGCCGTCAACCGCGCACCTTCAGGAAACCACTGGTCCCAGCAAATAAGTGTACCTATTTTGCCGTAACTCGTATTAAATGATTTAAATCCCAAATCACCGGGTGTGAAGTAAAATTTTTCGTAAAACGCAGGATCATCGGGGATGTGCATCTTCCTGTATATTCCAACGGTTTTACCTTCTTCATCAATTATAACTGTAGTATTGTGATAAACACCTTCGCTCCTTTTTTCAAAAATAGGAACAATAACCACAACCTCATTTTCTTTAGCGGCATCGCTTAAAATTTTTACGGTTTTCCCGTCAACCGGTTCAGCAAGATTAAATAATTCGGCATCTTCAACCTGGCAAAAATACTCCGTCTTAAAAAGTTCGGGTAAGCAGACAATATTTGCCCCTTTAACGGAAGCTTCTTTTACCTTGCTTACTGCTTTGTTTAAATTTTCTTCCCCGTTTTTTGAAAGTCTCATCTGCAGAAGACCGACTTTATACTTCCTCGGTATTTTATTTCCTTCACTCATTGGAACACCATTAAAGAATAAATTAATTTTTAATTTGATTTAACAACGGAACCGTTTCTGTATAATTCCTTTGATAAAATATCACCCTGTCTGGAATATGTTGTAACCCAACCTTCCAATTTATCATTTTTATAATACGATCTTTTTTCTTTTCCGCCGAATTTATAAAATCTTATTTTTTCTCCCTCTTTCTTACCGTCTTTATATTTTACCGTAGATTTTACAAGCCCGTTATCATAAAATGTTTTATACACCCCGTTTCTAATACCGTTTATATTATTTGCCGCAGATTTTAGCTCGCCGTTTTGATAATAAGTTAATGAGATACCGTTTGGAAGATTATTCTTGTAAATCGTTTCCGATTTTAACTTACCGGTTTTATAATATGTTTTTGTATTTCCCTGCTGAATTCCTTTTAGATAATCTCTTTCTTCAAGTAATACTCCGCCTTCATAATAAAATCTTGATATCCCGTTTAGGGTGTCGTTGACAAAAGCCCATTCCTCTTTTAAAAATCCATCGGGATAATAAATTCTTGACGTATTCTGTCGTAGCCCGTCTTTATAAAATATTTCATCTTTTAAAGTACCGGTCTTAAAATAATTTCTGATCGTTTTTTCTTCCGATTCAAATTTCCCCCTGTAATCGTACTTTGTTCTGTTCTGCAGTTCACCGTGAAGATAGTCGTCTACAACTCTTTCGTTACTTGCCAAGTCGTAAATTATTACTTGCTTTTCAAGCCTGTCATCTACAAAGAATGCAGACAAAGCCACTTTGCCGTCTTTATAATAGACAAAGGTATTCCCTTCCAATAAATTGTTGACAAAATTTCTTTCGACTTCAATACCGCCTGATTTATAATAAGTATAGCTTGTGCCGTTTAACTTACCGTTTTTATATTTCCATTTTCCTTGAAGTTCTCCGGTCTTATAATATGTTTTTGTAATCCCTTCTAATTCACCTTCTATGTAATATTGTTCTGCCCAAAGCTCTCCGGTTTCGTAATACCATTTTGATGTTCCGTTTTTTTTACCGTGCCGGTAATTCCAGACAATGCTCAATTTGCCATTAGGAAAATGCCACTCGGATTTACCTTCTTCAATTCCGTCTTTAAAATGCCATTTCTTCCACAATTTACCGCTTGGGTAAAATTCAAGGTATTCGCCGTCAAGTTTATCGTACCAATAATCTCCCTGTGTTTTTACTTTTCCGTCCGGGTAATATGTTTTTCTAACCTTTGTTCCTGAAAGTTTCTGTGCATTAACAAACGTAAAAGCAGCAATAGAAATTAAAAGTGTAATCAGAATTTTCAATATATATTTTGTCTTTAATTAATTAGTTGAAAAGCCGGCTTTCTTTAAAAGTATTTTGGCTTCATCAAGTTCACTTTTTGAAGAAAATGATAACCTAAAAGTACCCCCGACATTTTCTCTTATTTTTTGAAGTTCTATATCTTTTATATTAATATCTTTTTCGGCTAATGTTTTAGTAATTTTGTGCAAAATCCCCGGCTCATCGTTTATAAAAATAAATAGGTCGAACAGGGGATTTATAAATCCTTTTTTGTTTTCGGGAATTGATTCCCTATTTAATTTAGCTTTTTCAAAATTTGAGCGTAAAGACGCAAAAGCTTCTTCATCCACCATCTCTTTTATTCTATCTAAATTTTTCTGAAAAGTATCAATGGAAGAAACTATGTCGTTTTTATTTAGTTCAATAATCGATTTCCATATATCAAAATTGCTTGAAGCAATTCTCGTTAGATCTCTGAATCCACCTGCAGCAAAATTTAGATAATTTATATCATCGTTTTTTGATGAAACGGAATTAATAAGTGCAACGGATAGTAGCTGTGGAAGGTGACTGACATTTGCTACAACATCGTCGTGCAGAAAAGGATCAAGATAAATTCCTCTTGCACCAAGCATATTTACAAATTGAAGGAAATCCGGTATTCTCTTACTCTCCTTTGCTTTATCCGAAATAATGTAAACGGCATTTTCAAACAAAAGAGGATCGGAATTTTTGAAACCTCCGGTTTCTTTACCCGTCATTGGGTGCCCACCAATGTAAATACCTTTACTTTCAGTACTTTGCCATTCTTTTTCAAATGGTCCTTTTACACCGCAGACATCGGAAATAATTGTATTCTTTTTTATAAGTGGGATCAATTTTTTAAAGAAATTTAAAGATAAATCTGTAGGCAGACTTAAAATTATGAAATCGTATTCTGCAGCCTCTTCAATTGAATTTAATTCTTGGTCTATAACTTTTTCTTCTAATGCTAATTCAATTGTTTCTTTATTATCGAAAGCTGAAATTTTTGGGTTAATTGGACTTTTTCTTAAAGCTTTTGCAATCGATCCGCCAATAAGTCCCAAACCTATTATTGCAATATTATCCATTTGAAAGTCTTTTCCGTTCATTCTACAAAAATATTTTTAAATAAAGTATAAACTTAAACCAATTGAAAAGAGATATCAATTCTATAAAAACATTATTCACTTCTCCGATTAATTTTAAATCAATAATCAACCTGTCACTAATCATGGTTTTTAAATACTATTATAAATGAAGTAAGTCAAAAAATAGAAAATTAAAAAACTGAAACTTAAGGGGTGAATAGTTCCGGGGAAATATTCTCCCGGGTATTTCCAACATAATACAAAGGATTCCGATATGAATTATTTTACACTAATTAAATCTTGTAACAAAATCTTAATAACGGTTTTGTTCTTTTTCAGTATTACGATGCTTTTCCAAAATCAAACCTTAGCCGATGACGGAAGTTTTGAAACAAGGGGGGAAATCCAATCCATTTCTTCAGACAGCCTTACAGTTAACAACTTAACATTTAAAGTCGACGGAAATACTGTTGTTAAAAACGACAATGAAACGGTAATCCCTTACTCTCAACTTAACGTGGGCATGTTTGTTGAAATTGAAGCGGTTGTTCTATCCGATAGTTCTTTACTTGCAAAAATAATAAATATGCACACAGAAAAAGATGATCTTGAAATAGAAGGATTTGTTAATTCAGTGGGCGGAAACAGTTTGGTTGTTAACAATGTAACTGTGTTTGTGGACAACAATACTGTAATTTCAGGTGAAGAAGATTCATTAAAAACTTTTTCCGATATCCGCGTAGGAAATTTTGTTAATATTAAAGCTGTCCGTTTAACCGGTGATACACTTCTTGCCGTTAGAATTAAACTTCAAACAGAAAACTCTCAGGATAAAATTGAAATTGAAGGTACGATAAACAACATAAACCAGGATACATTGGTTGTTAATAATTTTAATGTTGTTGTTGACGCAAATACGGTAATTCAAACAGACGAACACGTGCGCCTTAGTTTATCTGAATTAAAAGTCGGACAAAAAGTTGATATAAAAGCTGTCCTACTTACAAACACCGTGTATTTAGCAAAAAAAATTAATGTGAACGAAGTAAATGGAAATTCAGATCAAACCTTTGAATTTACAACAACAATTGATTCTTTAATAGGTAACAGTATTTTACTAAACGGTATTTTGGTGCATACGGATTCTACAACGGAATTTATGTCGCAAAATCATACCCCAAAATTATTTTCTGATCTGAAAGTAGGCATGAAAATTAAAGCTGAAGGCATAATAAAAACAGATGGTACTTATTTAGCAAGAAAAATTAAGATACAAGAAATATGGAACGAGGACGTTGAAGTTAAAGGTACAATTGACAGCAAAGGAAGTGATTGGTTAAAAGTGCTGAACCAAAAATATTATGTCAACAGTTCTTCTCAACTATTTAATTTTGATTTAACCCCTATATCATTTAATTCTTTAACAGTTGGGTTAAAGGTTGAAATTGAAGCTTATGCTTCAAGCAATAATGATTCATTATATGTTAAAAAATTAAATGTACATGATAGTACTACCGTTGATGTTTACGGAAAAATCGACAGCATAAATGCCAACACATTTTATGTTTCAAATCAAAAATTTGTTACAAATTCAAATACAACGGTAATATTATATACAGATACACTGGGTACGGTAAATGATCTCGCTGTAAATCAATCAGTAGAAATAACGGCTCTTTTGCAACCTGATAATAGTTATTTGGTATTGGTAGTAAAAATTGAAGAAGACCCGAACGTTACAAAAGTAAGCGGGTTTATTAATAACGTAACACAAAATTCTTTAAGTGTTGCACTTCCATCATTTACAATTACAGCGAACACTGTTGTTCTAAATTCAAATTATCAAACTATTTCATTTTCTAATCTAACAGCAGGACAGAAGGTTACTGTTTGGGGTAATCAGGTTGGTCCATCCCAAGTTGTAGCGCTGCAAATTGTTGCCAATACAGGAATTGTTACAGGCATAGAAGATATAAAAAACCAGGTAACCATACCTGATAATTTCTCACTCAGCCAAAATTATCCAAACCCGTTTAATCCGTCAACAAGGATAAGATATACATTGAACAAAAGCAGTTTCGTAACATTAAAAATCTATAACATTTTAGGCAAAGAAGTTGCAACATTAGTTAATGAACAAAAACCGTCGGGTACATTTGAGGTAACTTTTATAGCCAATAATCTTGCAAGCGGAGTATATTTTTACAGAATACAGGTTTACACGCAGGGGCGTGCAGGTAGTTTTGTTAAGACAAAGAAATTAATTTTAATGAAATAGCCTGTAGTTGCTTTATAGAAGTAAATATGAGATTGATGATAAATATAAAGCAGTCATAAAATCTCATATTAAAAAACCCAATTCATTTTATGTGGATTGGGTTTTAATTTTTTTTACATTTTCCTTCCGATCACTTCCGCTATCAGTTTTATTTGTTTCATTAAATCAGCAAATTGATCTGGTAGTAAAGCCTGTGGTCCGTCCGAAAGTGCTTTCTCAGGATGATTGTGTACTTCAACCATTATTCCATCCGCACCGGCGGCAACTGCTGCTCTTGCCATCGGAAGAACTTTGTCCCTTATACCTGTTGCGTGTGATGGATCTGCTATTATGGGCAAATGACTTCTCTTATGAATTACCGGTATTGCGGATAAATCAAATGTATTTCTGGTGTAAGTTTCAAAAGTTCTAATTCCTCTTTCGCAAAGTATTACGTTGGGATTGCCGCTTGCAAGAATATATTCGGCAGACATCAACAGGTCTTCCACTTTTGCGGCTAATCCTCTTTTAAGCATTACCGGTTTATTTGATTTACCTACCGCCTTCAAAAGAGGAAAGTTCTGCATGTTTCTCGCGCCTATTTGAATTATATCAACATACTCATCAAATAAATGAATTTGATTGGATTCCATCAACTCAGATATGACCAATAATTTATTTTCATCCGCAGCCTTTCTTATCAGCTTTAATCCTTCTTCACCCAAACCTTGAAATGAATAGGGGGAAGTTCTCGGTTTAAATGCTCCGCCTCTTAAAATTTTTGCGCCGGTATCTGCAACTATTTTTGCTATTTCAAATATTTGATCTTCGTTTTCAATCGAACAAGGTCCTGCCATAACTTCAACTTCATTTCCGCCGACCACAACACCTTTTATATTAATTTCCGTGTTTGCTTTTTTAAATGAACGGCTCGCTAATTTATATGGTTCGGTTATTCTATATACTTCGGAAACACCGTTAAGTATTTTGACTTTCCTTATATCAAAATTGGGACGAACACCAATTGCACCCAACACGATTTGTTCAACACCCGTTGATTTATGAACCGAGAATTTGAAGTCTTCGAGCTTTTTTATTATTGTTTCAATTTTATCTTCTGAAATATTTTTTTCTAATACTATTACCAATTTTTTCTCCGTTTATTAAAATTTAATGAAAGTTTTTCTCTCCTACAGTTATGGCTATATTGATATAATCATCTTTAGTCGGCACAGCACAAGAGTATTTTGCACTGTAAGAACAATACGGATTATAAGCACGATTAAAATCAATTGTATAAATAAAATTATTGTCGGCATTGAGTTCAAAATCCAAATACCTTCCCACCCCGTATGTTTCTTTGCCGGTTGTATTATCAATAAACCAAATCGAATAATATTTCCCTTCGTTTTTATTTTGTCCTTGATAAACTTTCATTTTGTATTCTTTGCCTTTGAAGTCAAATTTAATGTAACCGAATTTTACCATTTTTCTTACTTCACCCTTAGTGCCGTATACGTCAATAGTATCCTGTTTTTCATAACGGTATAGCTTGCTTTTAAAAACAAAATCCGGATTTACGGGATAATAATTTAGCGGATGAAAAACAGCATTTGAATCGTTATTAAAAGGTGAGCCGGGATTATTCTTCATATAGTCATCTTTTTCTTTTCTCGCTTTTTCAATTGACGCAATATATTTTTGCTGTTCGGGAGTGTATTTGGTTCCGCAGGAATTTAATACCATAGCAAATAGAAGGAACAAAACAAAAAGGATAAACCGGTATTTTAAAACAATTTTTTTCATTTTGTTTTTTCGCTCTTTACTTTTCTCTTTAGTTCATTCAACTTATTCAATGCTTCAACCGGTGTTAAATTATCTATTTCAATGTCCTTAATTTCGTCTCTAAGTTTATCGTCCTTTATTTCAAACATATTAATTTGATTATGATTTTCACTCTTTAATTTACTCAATTTTTCTTTTCTTATCTCGTAGGGGGTTAGCTCCTTTGTCTCCAAGTTTTCTAAAATTTCTTTTGCCCTGTTAGTAACAAACTTTGGAAGCCCTGCCATTTGCGCAACCTGTATGCCGTAACTGTGATCTGCTCTACCCGGATTAACTTTGTGAAGAAAAATTACTTTGTCGTCGATTTCCCTAACCTCAACTTTATAATTTTTTATTTTGGGAAAAATAGCAGCCATTTCATTCAGTTCGTGGTAATGAGTTGCAAACAATGTTTTGGCGGAAACATCGGGATTTTCGTGTATGTATTCTGTAATTGCCCAGGCAATTGAAATACCGTCAAAAGTACTTGTGCCCCTGCCGACTTCGTCCAACAAGATTAAACTTTTAGATGTTGCGTTATTTAAAATGTTTGCAGATTCCTGCATCTCAACAAGGAAAGTGCTTTCACCTGCGGCAATATTATCGCTGGCACCTACGCGTGTAAATATCCTGTCTACCAAACTTATCTCCGCTTCTTTAGCGGGGACAAAAGAACCGATTTGTGCAAGAAGAACAATAAGCCCAATTTGCCGAAGGTAAACGGATTTGCCCGCCATGTTCGGTCCGGTAAGCAGTATTATCTGTTTATTTTCAATATCCAAGTTGTAATCATTTGGTGTAAATTTTTCACCCGGGGGAAGCAATCTTTCAACAACGGGATGCCTACCTTCAACAATTTTAATGTGCCCGTCTTCAAATAATTTCGGTTTAATGTAATTGTATTCTTCTGCACACTGGGCAAATGAAACAAAGCAGTCAAGCATAGCAATTAATTTTGCATTTGATTGTATTGCTTCAGTATCGGCGGTAACTTTTAGTCTTAGTTCGTTGAAAAGTTCCGTTTCTAATTCATAAATTTTTCCTTCGGCGTGCAGAATTTTTTCCTCAAATTCTTTTAGCTCAGGTATAATGTATCTTTCCGAATTTACAAGTGTTTGTTTGCGTATGTAATAACCCGGTACTTTATTTTTGTGAGTATTGCTGATATTAATATAGTACCCGAAAACTTTATTGTAGCTTATTTTTAATGAAGGGATGCTGAGCTTTTCCCTTTCTTTATTTTGAAGTTCTGAAATCCAATTCTTCCCGTTGATGGAAATATCTCTTAGTTCATCAAGCTCCGGACTATAGCCGTCCCTTATTACTCCGCCGTCAATAATTCCCAGGGGTGGCGAATCAACTAATGTCTCGTCAATTGTATGAACTAAATTTTCTAATGAATCCAACTCGTTACCCAATTGAATGAGTGTTTGAACTTCAGCACCCAATAATTCTTTTTTAACTGAAGGAATTTTTTTTAACGAAGATTTAAGATTAACAACCTCTCTCGGATTTGCTCTTCCGGTACATACTTTTGAAATCAGTCTCTCTAAGTCACCGATTTCTTTTAATTGATCATAAAGATTTTTTCTTATTATTTTTTTGTTTAATAAATCCCCTACACTTTCCTGTCTTTTTAAAATCGCTTCTTTTTTTAGAAGTGGAGCCGATATCCATTTTTTAAGCAGCCGCCCGCCCATTGCAGTTACGGTTTTATCAAGAATATCAATAAGAGTTCCTTCTTTAGCACCCTCCTGCATAGAGTAAGTTATTTCAAGATTCTTTCTTGTTGACTGGTCCAGTATCATATAATCGGAAGGATTATATGCAGAGATTTTTGTTAAATGAGTTAGAGCTGCTTTTTGAGTTTCTTTAAAATAATTGAGAACAGCACCCGAAGCAATAATACCGGGGGTAAAATTTTCCAGCCCGAAACCTTTTAGAGTTACGGTTTTAAAATTTAACAGGATGAGATCTTTTGAATATTCAAAATTGAATATCCAATCTTCAAGTTTTGTTAATCTAATTTGAAGATTAAGTTTGCTGATAATATTAGTAAATAAATCTTTATCTTTTTTTTGAATTAAAATTTCCGAAGGAGAAATAGATTCTATCTGCTGCTGTACTTGTTCCGAAGGAACTTCGTATGCATAGAACTCACCCGTAGAAATATCACAAAACGAGATCCCGGCATAATCATCTTTAATGCAAATTCCCATCAGGTAATTGTTTTTCTTATGGTCAAGAAGTTTGTCGGAAAAATTAACCCCGGCGGTCACGACTTCAATTACTTCCCTTTTAACAATTCCTTTTGCAAATTTTGGGTTCTCTACCTGTTCGCATACTGCGACCCTGTAACCTGCTCTAATTAGTTTCGGCAGATAATTATCAATAGCGTGGTGGGGAAACCCGGCAAGCGGAACTTCGCCGGCAGCACCGTTGGCTCTTTTGGTAAGCGTAATTCCCAAAACTTTTGATGCAATTTTTGCGTCTTCTTCAAAAGTCTCAAAAAAATCCCCCATTCTGAACAGCAGGACGGAATCAGGATTTTCCCTCTTAATCTTGCTGTATTGAGCCATTAAAGGGGTTTTAGCCATTAGTCTTTATATTAAAAATAATCCATTAGTTAACGGATAAAATTACCTGAATATTGAACGAATATCAATTGAAGAATAATGATGAAAAATAGCAAATACAAAATTTAAAGCGAGCAGGCTTGCCTTGGCAGTAATCAGGTTGCTCGCTTAAAAACAGTGAGCGAAGAAACTCTTCGCTCTACAAAGTTCTGTAGCAATTCTCATGAATCGCTTAAAACGCAAACTCAAATAAGTAACACTAAAATCATTAAAATATTTCCGTTCGATTTATCGAACGGATAAACGAATGGGAAAAGGAATTGGGCTTTAGCCCCATCGAGCACTTGGTAATGTGGTTACCCAAAGATTCCCACAAAAAAGCCAAGCATGTTTTTTTGTTTTTTTATTTGGTCAACTTTATCATCATAATATCCCTCCCGCCTGCCATCCAACGATGCATAAAAGCGTTTTGTTCTTTGACGGCTAACCGACGGTTATTAAGAATTATTTTATTTTGAACAGCATTAATTATTAGTCCGGGTGTTACCGACCCCGAGAAACAGTGGGCAGGCATTCGGTGACACAAAATAACTTAGGAAAAACCTCCTTGTTTTCCCAATCAAGTAACAGTTTTATAAATACTTTTTTAACTTAAATGAGGCAACATCGGGCGTTGCTTAAAAATGATATTAGAAATAATTGTTACGTCAGTAAATTAAGTCAGAAATTCTAAAAAATTGTCCTTCGAAATTACTTTATATTTAGAATCAGGATAAGTTTCTTTCCACAATCGCGGTTCTTTTATTTTCTTTTTACCGTATTTAAATTCAAAAGCTCTCAATTCTCCATCGCCTTCTTCTATTAGATCAATTTCCTTCTTATCGTAGGTTCGCCAGAAATAATTGTTACAGAAAATTCTTTTATACTCCTTCTTTTTCAATCTTTCAATAAGTAAAAAATTCTCCCAAAGCATACCCTGG
>DRJC01000078.1 GCA_011052365.1 Ignavibacteria bacterium | reverse complement strand
TTAAATGAAATATCCCGCCTCTTTGAGAAAGGAGAATCAAAAAGTGTTGTGTTAAAATTAAAGCCCGATACTCTTGGTCAAGTTAAAATTCTACTAGACGTGGTTGATAAATTTGTAAACGTAAATATCCAGGTTAATAATGAATCTGTAAAACAAATGGTACAGAATAATATTAATACTCTTGTTCAAACGCTTAATTTATCGGGGTTACATCTTAGCAGTCTCAACGTGTCGATAAATAATTATGAAAACAAAGAAAATAAATCCGATAGCGAGAAAAAGAAATCATCAACTTCCCGCTTCCAGCAAAAAATATCTGAAGATGTCAATACAATCAATACGAAAAGTATGGGGTATAATACTTACGACTTTTTAATATAGGAGAGCTTATAAAATGGTTAACGGAGTAAATACTATTGGGCCAGGGCAACCCGGCAGCAAAATGAAAAACAGTAGTTCGTTAGGTAAAGATGATTTTATGAAATTACTTATCCAGCAAATGAAAAATCAGGATCCAATGAACCCGGTGGACGGGACTCAATTTGCAGCGCAGCTCGCACAATTTAGTTCTTTAGAGCAATTACAAAACCTTAATAACTCTATGACCAGCAGCATAAATGCAAATTATTTACTAACCCAATCAATTAATAATACATTATCTTCAACATTAATTGGAAAGGCTGTTAAAATAGGAGGCGCGGGTTTAAGCAACACCGGGCAAGATTCAGTACAACTTGGCTACAAATTAACAGCGAGTGCTTCTTCTGTAAAAGTTAATATTTATGATGAAAACGGAACTCTTGTAAAAACTCTTGATGATTTACCTACTTCCAGCGGTGACCATAAACTTTCCTGGGATTTTTCCGATAATAATGGTAATAAAGTTCCTGAAGGAAAATATAAATTTGAAGTAAAGGCAAAGGATATGTCGGGTAATAATTTAATAACAACATCTTATAAATATGGATTAGTATCCGGAGTAAGATTTACTGATTCGGGAACTGTATTGGTTGTAGATAATTCAGAGTATAACTTCTCCGATATTCTGGAAATAATTAACGCAGGTAGCAAAGGAGGTAATTGATGACCGAACTAAATGGTATTAGTGTACCTTTTATACCAATTACTCAAAATGAAAATTTTAATTCTGCCAATATTAGAGACAATGCAGATAATTTCAGTAATATATTTCAGGAAGAACTTGATAAAGTAAAATTTTCAAATCATGCTTTAAAGAGACTTGAAACCCGGCAAATTCAGTTGAGCGATAATGAAGTTAATAAGATTCAGGAAGCTGTACAAAAAGCGGAACTGAAAGGGTCTAAAGATTCTTTAGTAATGATGAATAGTACTGCATTCATAGTAAACATTCCAAATCGTACAGTGGTTACAGCTTTACCGGTTGGAGAAAGTAATGAAAATATTTTTACAAATATTGACAGTGTAGTTTTTGCATAAATAAAAATCAATAAATAATCAAAGCGGGACCTTTACAGGGCGCTTTGGAATTGGCTGACTGACTGAAGCCGATTCAATATAAGAATAAACCCAGGAGGTTAAAATGGCACTACTTAACTCACTATTCTCAGGCGTATCCGGCTTACAGAATTTACAAGCAATGATGGATGTTATTGGTAACAATATAGCCAATATAAACACAATTGGTTTTAAAGGATCTAGAATTACTTTTAGCGATACATTTAATCAATTTATTAAAGCCGGTACAAACCCTTCAAGTTCCACCGGCGGTACAAATTCTTTCCAGATAGGTCTCGGAATGAAAATCAATTCTATAGACAGGAACTGGAATCAGGGTACTTTTGAAAGGACAGGTATAACAACTGATCTTGCTTTGCAGGGATCGGGAATGTTCATTCTTAAAAGTAATGGTCAACAATTATATTCACGTGCCGGGGCATTTATTTTTGATGCAGACGGTAAATTAGTAAATCCACAAAACGGTGCTGTAGTACAGGGCAAGGTAGCAGTGGATGGTCTAATTCCTTCAGGAAATACAATAGAAGATATACGAGTGGACAAAAACCTAAGGATTCCAGCTATCAAAACAACAGAAACAAGTTGGGGTGGTAACCTGCAAAGTAGTTCAAATATTACTCAATCAGAAAATATTGTTCAGAGTGGTACTATAATTGCCGGAAGCACCTATCCGAGTGTTACTTCAAAGGATACAACTATTTATGATAAAAATGGAAGTTCGTTCACTCTTTCTGTAAGATACACTGAAACTGCTGCCAATACTTTTGACATAGATTATCAGATATCAAGCGGTACTACAGTTTTACAAAGCTGGGCATCACTTGGTAAAGGCGTTACTATAGATACGTCTAATGGTCCTGCAACTTATGATATACCTGCATTATCAACTACCGTATCTAATGTAATTATTGATACAGGTAAGATTAATATAGATGCAACAGCTGTAAGAACCGGAACTGATGATACATTAAGTTTTATTGTTGATGGAAATAGAGTACCGACAATAAAAAATGGTTCGGTAACTATTTTTGATTCCTTAGGAAACTCGCATACTTTAACATTAAAATTTACAAAAACAGCTCAAGGTACCTGGAGGTACAATGCTTCTGTACCATCAACAGAGGGAACCGTATCAAATAATACCGGAACAATAATATTTAATTCAAATGGTACAATTCAGTCAATGTCTCCAAATCCTGCAATCCTATCTTTCAAACCTACAGGTGGTGCTGATACGCAGACAATAAAATTAGATTTTGGAAAAGGAACTTCAGGTATAACTCAAACCTCGTTAAGTTCACAAATAGCTGCTCTAACTCAAAATGGTTCGGCTTCCGCCTCACTTTCAAATATTAATATTGATCAGTTTGGCAAGATAGAAGGAATTTTTTCAAATGGGCAATCCAGGGAACTTGCACAAATCATGGTTTCAACATTTAAAAACTTGAATGGTTTGGTAAGCGTTGGAGATAATATGTACAATGTTGCTGCAAATTCCGGTGCTCCTAGAATTGAAGCTCCGGGTGAAATTTCAAATACCACCATACAGTCAGGCGCACTGGAACAATCGAATGTTGATCTATCTGAGGAATTTACAAAAATGATTGTTTCTCAAAGAGGATTTCAGGCAAATGCTAGGGTTGTTACAACTGCTGATAAGCTTTTACAGGAAATTACAAGTTTGGTAAGATAACCCACAACTCCTTCCACATAAAAGGAGTACTTTTAAGCGGTACTCCTTTTTCTTTAAAATCGACCATGTGTAGAATAGTAACCAACCCTTATTACTCAAATACTTCTATATTCCCAAAATATTGTTGTTATTTATTGGCATATCAATTGATTCAAGAATTGAAAAAAAGAAAGTATTATGCCAATACCAGAAGAAGAGAAATTAGAACAGAATAAACCGGAAGAAATAAAATTAGACAGCAAAAAGTCTTCCTTTAATGTGAAGATATTACTGTTTGGACTTCCGGCTTTTATTATACAATTAATAATCGTCTACTTTATCACAGCAAATATCCTGGTTAAAAAATTTCAAACCCAGAATAATTCAAAAGATAACATAACGGAAGTTAAACAGGTAGATACAACGCAAAAGGAACCACGGGTTGAATTGGGAAGATTTATCTATTCGATTGCAGACGTAATTGTAAATCCTGCAAATACAGATGGTAAAAGATTATTATTAACCAATGTCGGCTTTGATGTACAGCAGGAAGAGATGATTGAAAAACTTAAAAAAAGAGAAGCGTTGGTAAAAGATGCAATTATATCAACATTGTCCAGTAAAAATATTGCAGAATTAAATAACACGACTTACCGGGATACTTTAAAAAATGAAATTTCCGGCAGGTTGGCAAAACTTATTCCGGATATAAAAATAAACCGGATTTATTTCAGTAAATATATAATTCAATAAAACACTATGGCTGAAGTTTTATCACAACAGGAAATCGATCAACTTCTAAATAAAGTTAAAAGCGGAGAAGAACAAAGTCCGTCTCAGCCTGCAGAAAAAGAAGCGATTCTTTTTGATTTTCGTCTACCAAACAGAATATCCAAAAATCAACTCAGAACAATAAGAAACATTAATGAAACATTTGCAGAGGGTTTTGCCGGTTTTTTAGTCTCCAAACTTCAGAGCATTGTTAATATTACTGTTACTTCAATTGATCAGATATATTATTCTGAATATATCTTATCTGTATCGAATCCTGCCTGCTTATATACGTTTGAAATCAGAAATACTGATATTAAAGGCATACTGGAATTGAACATAGATTTTTCATTTGCTTTGGTCGACAGGCTCTTAGGTGGAAACGGAGAAGGGTCAAAACAAAATAATGTAATTACAGTTATTGAACAGAAAGTAATTGGTGTAATCGCAGAAAGAATAATGCAGGATTTGAAAAAAGCCTGGCAGATGGTGGACAACTTTGATTTTAAAGTAGAAAAATTTGAATCGGATATAGATTTTGCACAGATCACTTCACAGAATGAATCCGTGCTTTTAATTTCTTTTGAAATAATGATTGGCGAAAAATCATATATGATGAATCTTTGTTTTGCCACTTTTGCATTTGATGTAATCTTATCAAAACTTTCTTTACAAAAGATGACTGCCTTAAGACCAACAAGGTACGCCGGTACAACATCTAATGAGATTTTAACAAATCATCTTTATAAAACCAACTTGCCGATTACTGTAGAATTTGGTGTGTCGAAACTTTCAGTGCAGGATATTATGGAATTACAAAAAGACGACGTTTTTAAATTGGAGACTTTAATAAGTGATGAACAAAAAGTAAAAGTAGGAAATAAAACACTTTTTTATGGAAGGACAGGAATTGTAAACGGTCATAAAGCAATAAAGGTTACTAGAAAAATTGAAAAAAACAATAATACAGAATAGGTATTTAAATGGAAGAAAAAGAACCTCAGGAAAACGTAACTCCTGATAACGGAGTAAGTACTGAAACGGAAATAAAAGACAATGGAAAAGATGAATCACAGGAATCAATAGTTACAACTTCCGTAGCTGAATTTGAAGAATTTGATGAGTCTAAATTAAAAGGGGTAGGCGCTACTGAGAAACTGGAATTTCTTAAAGACCTGCAACTAAATGTTTATATAGAGTTGGGTAGAACACAAATGCAAATTAAAGAGGTTCTTGAACTTGAACGCGGGTACGTGATTGAAGTAGATAAGTTAGCGAGCGAACCGGTAGACATCTATGTAAACAATAAAAAAATTGCAGAAGGTGAGGTAGTTGTAATAGATAAGCATTTCGGAATCAGAATTACAAATCTAAATGAAGTAAACAGCAGGCTGAAAGGATTGTAATAATGCAGATTATGGACATAGTATCGGCAATTATTCCGTTTATAGTAATAGTTGCCTTATTGTACGGTGTATTGTTTTTTATAAAAAAATATGGCACAAATCTTAAAAAAAGTAAAAGCGGTTCTATTGCTATAAAAGTCATTAGTTCTCAAATGATAATGCCAAAAAAATATATATCTATTGTAAAAATTGAAGATAAACTGTTGGTGTTGGGTGTAAGTGAGAATTCAGTAACTCTGCTCAAAGAAATGAATGACGAATTAAAACCAAATGTTAAAACAGATGAAAATGAAGAAAAGAATAATTTCTTTGATATACTAAAGAAGAACCTGGGAAATAGATTTAAATGAAGAAGGCTGTAATATTATTGATCCTAATTTTAATCTTATTTAGTCCGACACTTTTACTTGCTCAGACATCGGCTCCGCTGTCCTTACCTAAAATCGGAATCTCGATTGGTCCTTCAAATAATCCAGGGGACGTATCAACAACATTACAAATACTTTTGCTTATAACAGTATTATCACTTGCCCCTGCATTGCTGATAATGACAACATCTTATCTAAGAATAATTATAGTATTTCATTTTCTCCGCTCAGCTCTCGGCACCCAGCAAATGCCTCCAAACCAATTAATAGCCGGAATAACTTTATTCATTACATTTTTTGTTATGGCGCCTACCTGGAATACTGTAAATGAGCAGGCATTAAAACCTTTAATGAATAAAAAGATTACTGCCGAACAAGCTTACGATAAAGGAATTGTGCCGATCAGAGAATTTATGTTCCGAAATGTAAGAAACGAAGATCTTAAATTATTTATAGGAATGGCTAATCTTAGTAGACCTAATGAAAGTAAAGATATTCCCACTTATGTTGTAATTCCTGCTTTTGTTCTAAGTGAATTAAGGGCTGGTTTTATAATAGGCTTTTTCCTCTTTATACCGTTTATAATGATAGATATGATCATTGCAAGTATATTACTGTCTATGGGTATGTTGATGCTTCCTCCAACATTAATTTCATTACCATTTAAAATATTATTGTTCATTCTGGTAGATGGATGGAATTTAATTATAGGATCAGTAGTAAGGGGCTTTTCATAATGACGGAAGATATAGTAATAGAAATTTTAAAAGAATCCTTTTATACAACTTTTGTGGTACTGCTGCCTATTTTAAGCGTTGGATTAATCATTGGCATCGCCATATCAATATTTCAAGCTGCAACATCAATTCAGGAAATTACACTAACCTTTGTTCCTAAAATATTGGCTTCAATGGTTGCAATTATATTTTTGCTTCCTTGGATGATGGATAAAATAATCACATTTACTATAAAAATGCTAACAATGTTTAACTCAATATTAAAATGATAAGCTTACCTGTTGGTGAATTCGTAATAGTGATCCTTATTTTTTTAAGGATAATTTCCACGTTTATTTCTGCCCCTATTTACGGGCAACTGGTAGTACCGATATTGATAAAAATTTTTCTATCGATGATTGTAGCATACATAATATTTTTGACAATTGATAAATCTAATATTGTTGTTGAAACAAATATAATCTGGTTGATGACTAACGGTATAAAAGAAATTATTACAGGTTTAATAATCGGTTTTATGTTGAACATAGTATTTCACGGAATCTCTTATGCCGGAAACCTGATTGGATATGATATGCAATTATCAATGGCTTCATCATTAAATCCGTTTGATGCTACAAGTAATAATGATATAGGACAGATTCTTTTTTTCGGAATCGTTTTGATATTTATACTTATCAACGGTCATTATTATATAATCAGTGCGCTTATATATTCTTTTTCAGTTGTTCATATTGGAAAATTTTCAATTAGCGAGCCGGCTTTCTTATTACTTGTAAAATATACAGGTACTGTTTTCGTTATCGCATTTAAAATCGCGTCACCTATAATTGTTTCGTATTTCTTGGTTTATTTAGCCGAAGGAATAATGACTAAAGTAATTCCGCAAATGCAGATATTTTTTGTATCACAACCATTAATTATCGGAATAGGTTTTGTCCTTTTAGCTGGATTAATGCCGGTTTACGTTTACGTAATGAAATTTTTATTAGAGGATTATGAAAATAAACTTACTTTATTAATTAAAGCGATGGGCCAATAATGGCAGAAGTAGAAGGTCAGGAAAAAACCGAGCAGGCATCCGGAAAAAAATTAAAGGAAGCCAGAGATAAAGGTCAAGTTGCAAAAAGCACCGAGATATCTTCTTTTGGTGTTTTTTCAACCGGTATACTTATGACTTATCTGACTCAAAAATTTATAAGTAATCAGTTCTCTGAATTTTCGACTAAGATTTTTAGTACGCTTGATAATGTTAATTTTAGTAGAGAAGTGTTTCGAAATTTTTCAAAAGAAACACTTTACTTTTTTATTGCAACTTTAGCACCTGTTTTGGGTGCGGTTTTTGTGATCAGCTTTGTTGCAAATGTAGCTCAGATTGGTTTTAAAATAAGCCCTAAAGCCCTGGAACCCAAGCTTAGTAAATTAAACCCTTTAAAAGGGATAAAGAACACAATCTTCTCTTCTAAATCATTAGTCGAATTAATAAAATCAATTGTTAAACTAATAGTTATTAGCTGGTTTACTTATGTAGTTGTCTCAAAGTTTATTATAAATTCCGGATTATTGATTGAACTTTCTATTCCCGAAATAGTTAGGGATATGATAGAAGGGGCTTTTGGACTTTTGTGGAAAATTTCTATTATTTATGTCCTCATAGCTGTAGCCGATTTCGTATTTCAGAAACGTAAATTCAAAAAAGATATGATGATGACTAAGAAGGAGGTTAAAGAAGAAAACAAGCAAGCAGAAGGTGACCCTGCAATTAAGTCCAGAATAAAAAAGATGCAATATCAGGCTGCAAAAAACAGGATGATGCAAAGTGTACCGAACGCAGATGTTATAATAACCAACCCGACACATTATGCCATAGCTTTAAAATATGATGTAGGTCAAGATACTGCACCAAAAGTTTTGGCAAAAGGAGTAGATGAGTTAGCTCAAAGAATTAAAACAATTGCAAATGAAAATAATATTCCATTGCATGAAGATCGTGAATTAGCAAGGGCACTTTATAAAGTTTGTAATATTGGAGATGAAGTACCTGCTTCATTATTTAAAGCCGTAGCTAAAGTCCTTGCATACATTTATCAGTTAAAAAATAATGTTTATAAAAGAAATAGCATAATTTGAAATTCCTAGAAAAAAATACCGATATATTATTAGCATTTAGCCTGATATTTATCCTCGGGTTAATGATAATACCACTTCCACCAGGATTGCTGGATTTCTTTCTTGCTCTTAATATTACTCTCTCGGTTCTTATTTTAATTGTTTCACTATACATACAATCACCTCTTGATATTTCAGTGTTTCCGGGTTTATTGTTGGTTTTAACACTCTTCCGTCTTTCACTAAATATAAGTTCTACAAGATTAATTTTGTTAAACGGTTACGCAGGAAAAGTAATTGATACTTTTGGAGCGTTTGTAGTAGGAGGAAACTATGTAGTCGGATTTATAATTTTCATCATTCTTGTTGTCATTCAGTTCATTGTTATTGTAAAGGGATCAGGAAGAATTTCTGAAGTTGCCGCCAGGTTTACATTAGATGCTATGCCGGGTAAACAGATGGCTATTGATGCTGATTTAAATACAGGATTGATAAATGAATCGGAGGCAAGAACAAGAAGAAGTGACATAAGCAGGGAAGCAGAATTTTATGGAGCAATGGACGGTGCAAGCAAATTTGTTAAAGGAGATGCTATAGCCGGACTGCTTATAAACGGGATAAATATTCTCGGCGGATTTATTATAGGTGTGGCAGGCAAAGGATTATCTTTTGCTGATGCTATACATAACTATACAATTCTTACAATAGGTGACGGACTGGTTTCACAAATACCGGCACTATTAATTGCAACTGCAGCAGGCTTGGTAGTAACAAGAAGTGCTGCCGGAACTGCACTCGATACCCAATTGAAAGCTCAGCTACTTTCAAATCCGCGTGTACTTGCAACAGTTTCCGGGGCTATTGGTCTGTTCGTATTCATACCGGGAATGCCGGTAATTCCTTTCCTTTTTCTTAGTATCTTAATTGGTACAGCGGCTTATATTACAGGCAAGACAAGAAAAAAAGAAAATATAAAAATAGAAACACAAGAAATTGAAGAAGCTCCGGTAGAAGAAAAAGTTGAACAATATTTACAGGTGGATCCGGTTGAAATAGAAATAGGTTATGGATTGATCAGTCTTGTTGATGAAAAACAGGGTGGTAATTTATTTCAAAAAATATCAGCAACAAGAAAATTTATTGCATTAGAATATGGTGTACTGATTCCTCCTGTAAGAGTTCGGGATAACCTTCAACTGGAACCAAATGAATACATCATCAAAATAAAAGGAAACATAGTAGCAAATTATGAAATTTACACGGATAGGTTCCTTGCTATGAATCCGGGAAACATTAAAGAGGCTTTAAATGGCATACAAACAAAAGATCCTGCTTTTAATTTAAGCTGCTACTGGATAGATAAAGAAGAAAAAGATAAAGCAGAACTTCTTGAATATACGGTTGTTGATAGTATCTCTGTTTTTTCAACTCACTTACAGGAAACACTTAAGAAAAACTTTGATAAAATTTTGACCCGGCAGGCAGTAAAACAATTGATGGAAAATTTAAAGAAAGAGTATCCAGCCGTTATAGAAGATATAAATACGGAAACCCTAACATTGGGAACAATTCAAAAAGTACTTCAAAATCTGTTAAGGGAATTAATACCGGTTAAAGATCTTGTGCAAATTTTAGAAGCTCTAATCGATTACTCAAAAGTTACAAAAAACATTGATGTGCTTACTGAATATGTAAGGCATTCAATGGGTGACACTATTGCAAATATATATAAAGATAGTAATGGAATAATTCATGCGGTTGCACTTGGTGAAGATATTGAAGAGATGATAACCAAAGCATTACAGAGTCAGAAAGAAGCTGCGCAAACACTCGGGCTTAGCCCTGACTCCTTAAAGGGATTAAATGAAATGCTCCAGGATTATGTAGAACATTTTAAAGTATTAGGATACATACCTGTAGTAATAACATCGGCAACAATAAGACCATATTTCTACCGATTAATTAATGCCAGTTTCCCCGATGTTGCAGTACTTTCATATTCGGAACTTCCATCGAAAATAGAAATTGAATTTATAGAAAAATTAGAGGTAGCAGATGCAGATTAAAAAATTTATAGCCCCTACATTAAAAGAAGCTTCATCAAATATGAAAATGGAATTAGGTGACGAAGCTGTAATATTAGGTACAAGAGTGATCTACAATGATACTTTAAACAGACCACAAAGAAATTTTGAAATTACTGCCGGCATTGAAGATGAATTTAATGAGCCTGTATTAGCTACACAAATAAAAGAAAAAAGAAGCAATACAGCAGAAAAGAATTATTCAAATGAGATAAGTAAGCTACGTAATAAGATTTTTATAAATCCAGCCCCTGGTAATAAAACACTATTAAGGGGTACTTCAACTCCCACAAAGGCAGAACCCACAAAAAAAATAAAAAACAATATTGAAACCGAACTAAAGGAAATTATTGATACTCTTATTAACAGGGAAGTTCAAAAACCAATTATCTCTTCAATAATTAACCAACTGAAAAAGTTCAGATCTTATTTACATTCATCTAATATTGATAGTTATGTATTATCAAGCATTGCGTCGATGATTCCTACATATCATTTTGAAGTAAACAAAAGAAACAAGCCCAAAGTAGTGGCTATGGTAGGACCCACCGGTGTAGGAAAAACAACCTGTATAGCCAAACTGGCTGTAATATCAAAAATTTTACACAACTTAAATGTAGGTTTAATTTCTATAGATACATATCGTCTCGGTGCTTTAGACCAGCTTAGGATTTTTTCAGAAATAAGTAACGTTGATATGCTTGTCGCTTATGAGCCTAAAGATATACCTGGTTTATTAAATTCACTTAAAGATAAAGATATTATATTTATTGATACTGCGGGAAGAAGTCAAAATAACAAAGAACATCTTTTACAGGCTAATAAATTTTTGTCTGCCGCAAAAGTTGATGAAACTTACCTTGTATTAAGTTCAACGAGCACAACCAAAAATCTTTTAGATGTTTCTGAAAAATTTAAAATACTTAATTATAACTCCGTTATATTTACAAAAATAGATGAAGCCGTTAGCTACGGTAATATATTGAATATCGTAAATAATTTTGATATTCCTTTATCATTTTTAACGAACGGGCAGGTAATACCGGATGATATTATTTCTGCCGATCCCGAATATATTGCAAACATGGTTTATACTGGAAAATTAATCTGATGATTGGACAAACAGAAAGGATATTAGAATTAAAAAGATTACGGGAAAATCAAAATGAACCCGGGTTAAATAAAATCTTTGCATTTACTTCCGGCAAGGGAGGTACCGGTAAAACTTTTCTCTCATTAAATGTAGCTTATTCTTTGGCAGAACAAGGTAAAAAAGTTTTATTTGTCGACTTGGACTCGAACCTGTCTAACGCAAACATAATGCTTAACATTGTTGCAACAAAAACCATTTATGATTTTTATACGGAAAAAAAATTATTGAAAGATGTAATTACTGAAGTTAATCCTAATTTACATTTTGTTTTTGGAGATTCCGGTAAACTGAACTACCCTGATGCTCACGATGGTTTAATTTTCAAATTACACAGTCAGATTATTTCCTTGCAAAATGCATACGATTTTATTTTTTTTGATACCGGTTCAGGTGCGGGTAAAAGTATAGTAAATATTTTATTAAAAGCCGGGTCGGTTGTAATTGTAACATCTCCTGAGCCAACAGCAGTAATGGATTCCTATGTTATGCTTAAGTTATTAAATGCTGCCAACTTTAAAGGGGAAAAGTTTGTAATTGTTAACAAGAGTATCGGGGAAGATGACGGGCGTTCAACCTTTAATAATCTTTCCATTGCTGCAGATCATTTCTTAAAAAACTCCCTAACTTATCTTGGTAATGTTCAGTTTGATATGGTAGTTAGTAAGTCAATTATTGATCAGGAATTAGTTATAAAAAAACATCCGGAATCAGAAGTTAGCAAGCAAATAAAGGGAATTGGAGACAGTATTAATGAAATCACTCATATGGCTAATATTCACCATACGGCAATAATTCAACATCACTAAATTCACCTTAAACTACGTTATATAACACTTCTTTACAAATTAAATAATCAATTCTTTTGGTATGGTATTTGTCTTTTTAGTGTAAAAAATAAAGACGGACATGAACAAAATAGTACTTCAATTTGGCTTATTGGTTTTTTCACTATCACTCATTTTTTTTAGCCGCTTAGGGCTTCCTTTCGAAGTAGTAATATTAAAATCATTTTTCGTTTTTGTTTTTACAACAGTCTTATTAAGCATAGTTGTATTGGTTTTTGTCCGTGCGATTAATAAAGAATCATTTAATAAGAATATTGAATATTCAGAAAAAATTAACAGGAAATAAAAAAGATGAATAACGCAACTTTATGGGCTGAATTTAAATCCTCACCTAGTGCAGACCTAAAGAAACAAATTGTTCTAAATTATGTAAAGTTGGTCCACTATGTCATTCATTATTCAAAATTTGCAATGCCCGATATTCTCGACGAAAGAGATTATTTCCAGTTTGGAATTGAAGGATTAAGTGAAGCAATAGATCGTTTTGATCCCGACTATGGTACAAAATTCGAGACTTATGCTATACAAAGAATTAGGGGAAAAATAATCGATAAGCTGAGAAAAATTCAAGTTAAAAAAAAGAAGACCAGTGAAGATCAAAAACCTTCTTATTATACTAATATTTCTTTAACCAGCCCCGTAGATGGTGAAGACGGTTATATGCTTTACGAAATCCTTCCGGAAGACTCAGAATTACCAGATGAAATAACAGAAAAAAATGAAGCAAAAGAAATTTTAGTTGAAGCCATTAAAGGCATGGAAGAAAGGGACAGAATGATAATTAGTTTATATTATTATGAAAACTTAACATATAAAGAAATTGGAAAATTATTAAATATATCGGTCTCCCGTGTTTCACAGGTCCATACTAGGATAGTAAAAATGTTAAAAACCAAACTTCAATATTTAAATGCATAATCAAATGTCAACTGATAACCCCATAAAGCAAAGAACATTAAGGTTATTATCCTCTATAAGGAATTTACCTTCTATACCCTCTATAATTTTTGAAGTATCAAGATTATTAAATAATTCAAGAACAAGTGCCGCTGATTTAGGAAAAGTAATTAGTAAAGATCAGGGACTTGTTGCCAAAATATTAACAGTAGCTAATTCACCGCTATATGGTTTACCGAGAAGAGTTTCTACAATAGATTTTGCTATTGTTATTCTTGGTTTTGATTATATAAAAAATATTGTGATGGCGCTTTCTTTGATTGAATCATTTAGAAATAACCACCACAGTAATTGGGATAATATGGCATATATGAACCATTCTTTATTTACGGCAAGTGCCACAAAAAGAATTGCCGATGAACTCGGTTTTCAAAATCCCGGTGAAGCTTTTGTTGCAGGCTTATTACACGATATAGGAATAATTATAATTCAAAAATATTTTAACAAAGAATTTAATCTTATCTGTGAAATGGTTGATACGCAACAAATGCTTTATCTAAATGCTGAAGAACAAATCCTTGGTGTAACACATCAGGAAATAGGTCAATTTATGGTTAGCAAATGGAATTTCCCGGAATCGCTTGGCGACTCAATTGCACATCATCATAAACCATCAAAATCAGAAAATAACAAAGTCCTTTCATCAGTAATTCATCTTGCAGATTATATGACTCAGAATTTTGGTACAGGGCATTTTTATTGGGATGATAATATTCAATTAGATGATAAAGTAATCCAAATTTTAAGATTTGGAGATGAGGAAAGGTTAAACAAATTTATTGATAGCCATACCGAATTATTCAGTGACAACTTAGAATCAATAGCAATTTAAAAGATATAATTATGATAACATTAGCTTCAGAATTACAAAAAAGAAAAGAAAAGACAGAGTTTGTTCTAAATAACATTACTAACCTTCCGGCTGTTCCAAGGATATTGAAGGAAACTCTTGAGTTATTAAACGATTCAAGTGTTAATAATAATGAGCTTGCCAAATCAATTTCAAAAGATCAGGGGCTTGTTGTAAAAATACTAATGATTGCAAATTCACCTTTGCTTGGTTTGTACAGAAAAGTTACTACAATCGATTATGCAATATTAGTACTGGGGCATAATGAAATAAAAAATATCGTATCGGTTTTGTCTGTTATTGAGTCGTTTAAAAATAAAACGGATAAATATCTTAATGAAAAAGAATTCTGGACACATTCATTTTTAACCGGCATGGCTTCAAAGAGACTTGCGGATGATTTTGGTTTTCCAAATAAAGGAGAAGCTTTTATTGCAGGATTTTTGCACGATGTCGGCATTTCTGTAATACATAAATTTTTCCACTCTAAATTTATTGAAATATATAAACAGGCAAATGAATTGGATATTACTTACCAGGAAGCTGAATTGAATGTGCTTGGAATGACACATCAACAGGTTGGACATTACCTTATAGAAAGGTGGGATTTCCCAGATCCGCTTTGCGATGCAATTTTAAACCATCATAACCCTGAAAATTCAGTTAGTAATAAAACCCTGACTTCAATTATTCATTTTGCGGATTATATGACTCAAAAATTAAATATCGGAAATGTGAGTTGGGATAATAATATACAACTTAACGTTGAAGAATTGGGAGTACTGAAAATAAAAAACCTGGAAGAAGTAGATGACTTTATAAGTAACTATGAAGATTTGTACAAAAATCAATTAGAATCTATAAGGTATTTTAATTGAGAGTAATAAAGGAAATAGAATTGTATTATGAACCTTTTCACGAGACTCTTCCAATTCTTACCAGGGATGATACATCCAATAGACTAAAACCGTTTAATCATCGATTTAATGAAATCAGAAAACACGAAACGGATTATAATAATGATAGATTATCAGAACTCTTTGAATTACAATATAAAATTAACCGTTCGACTAACCTTGTAACATTAGAACAAAATTTTATGGATTACGTAAAAAATTCATTAAAGTTTGAAGAAGTAAACCTGTTTTTCATTGACGAAAAATATACCGTAATTGAATCTGTTTTGAACAATGAGACTTTAAAAACAAAAACATTTATTAATTCTTTGCTTTCCTCCGGTGTGATTAAACAATTAATTGAGAATAAAAACAGCAAAATTCTTCCCGACGATTTTTTGAAGAACAGTGAAAGGAGTAAGACTTTTTATTTGCTGATACCTTTCTTTTGCAGTACACAAAATAACGGATGTCTATTGGTTAAGGTTAATCCTGCAATCACTACAGCATCACCGGAAATAACGTTACTTAAAATCGGGCTGGATATTATTTCTAAAAAAATTGAATTCATGGATAAACAAAAGGAATTAAAAAATGTTTATAACGAACTTCAGGTATTTCAATCAAGGTTGACAAATGATTACAAACTTTCAGCTATAGGTGAGTTGACTACCGGAATTTTAGAAGATATTCTTTCACCTCTGCAGGTAATAACAAGCTATATTGATTTCATTAAAAAAGAAAACAACCCCGATTATAACTCTGCTCTAAATACAATAAACCTGCAGGCAAAAAAAATAAACCGTGTTGTAAACCGGCTAATAAATTTTGCAAAACCTGTTGAAGGTAAACTCAAACTTCAACCTTGTGAAATAAATGATATCATCATCGAATTTTATGATTTGGTTCTTTCAACACTTAAGAAAGATAACTATGAATGCATATTAGACCTTGATCAAAATATTCCTGCTATTCTCTCACATCCAAATTACATAAATCAAGCTCTGATGAACATGTTTCTTCTTTTGAAACCTGACGGTAATAAAGTTGGGGGAGTATTGCTACAAAGTAAATATCAGGACGGAAAAGTACTGATAAAACTTTTTACTACAGATTATTATAAAAATCTTGAGAGCAGTGCTATTGTTAACACAAAAGATGTAAACATCAAAATTATTCAGAATCTAATCCGACAACACCAGGGAAAATTGGAAATAGATTCTGAAAAAACTAAGGGAACAATAATAACTATTTCATTTCCTATAAAAAGGAAGATGTAAAATGAGATATCTTTTATCCTTCATATTTTTATTCTCGTTTGTAACAATTGGCGTTGGTAAAAATAATCATAAAACTTCCAAACAAAATATGCCTGTTGTCAAAAACGCCGGGACAGTTACTACATTTTCTCAAGCTGATAGCATAAATATAAAACAGATAGTAGAGGGTCAAATTAATGC
>DRJC01000077.1 GCA_011052365.1 Ignavibacteria bacterium | reverse complement strand
TAATGATAACTACTTATGGTTTATATGAGAATAAACACAGTTTGGAAATAGTTCAAAACAGTTTAACTATGGATTGTCTCTTCGAATAACAAATTAAGTATAGTCAGCCAAATCTCTATTAAAACCATAACTTTTGGCTAAGTATAGATTTATGTTGTCTAAAACAGTTTCCTATTTTGAATGGCAGATTGAATTCAACTATGTGTTCCGTGCAGATTTGGTTTTTCTACAATCTGTGCCCGGTGACTTTCTACTGTACGGCAGCACTTAAAATTTTAAGATGAAATGCGGCTATCCGTTCCGAAGGAATGCCTTCGGCAAAGGATCCCTTGAGAAAAGCCGTTTTATAATTATTGTTTTTATCCACGACGTTTAGGGTCTGTTGCAGAACTATCGCTAGTGTCATTTCAGACTCCGTCAAAGACGGATAAACTACGTAAGAAATCTTTTTCTCCAATTCATCGGAAAAGATATCTCAGTCTCTCCGTTCCTTCGATATGACAAGTAAAGCATTGTCATTTCTGACGTCCCATTAAAAGTATTATTGAAGTTCTATAATTCTATAAATCTTTATAAACCTTTCCCAAAGATTTATCAACTTTATATCTTCTGAATGAAGAAAGAAAAAATGGGATCGAAATTAAAAATGATGCAGTTGCCATGGAATTTAAAAAAGTAGTATTATTAGAAATCCAAAAAATTAAAGACCAAAAAAATATAATAATTCCCGTTGAGAAATAAACTTCCTGCATATCCGCAACCATCCACCCTACATAAATAGAAAGTAGATATAATAAAGTAATCCAGCCCCAGGAAAATCCCCAATAAAAAATTTCACCGTTATAATTTCCAATCATATAATACTTTATTATTAAATCGAATAATAAAATCAGGAAAACAGTAACAAATAAAACTTTAAGATTATTTCTAAAAAAGAAGAGAAGAAAAATCAGGTAAAAACCAAAAGTGAAATAAGAAAAATAAGATATGAAACTTAATATAAAAGCAAATGAAACAATGAAGATATCAATTTTACCGGGATTTATATATTTATCAACAATGAAGAAAATAATTATCAATAATATTGAGCCTAATAAATTATTTATTAAAACAGATGATGCATCTTTTAATAACCGGGTATTTGAAAAAAGTATGATTGTTGAGATAGCTATAAAAATTAAAGAGAACCAGTTTATATAATGCTTTTTTGAAAACATTTTTTATGAATTATCTTTTTGTTTTTTTTCTTTGACCAAAAGCTTTGCATCAATAATATCTTTATGTTCTAAATTAAGAAGACCGCCAATCTTTTTAATAATATGGTCCTCATATTTATCAAGTTTATTGTCGCTATAAACAAGTTGCCAAAGATTTATCATTAAATTAAATTTTTCTCTTCCCGAAAATGATGAATTAATAACGGAAGTAAATTGAAAAAGGTCCAAACTCTCTTCCCTCTTTATTTCCGAATATTCAAGCAGTTTATCAACGGATTCTGACGAGAGATCATATCTGTTTTTTATTATCTTTCTTAATAATTTTTTTTCGTCATCAGAAATATCACCGTCCGCCCGTGCAAGTTCTATAAATAAAACACAGGTCGCTGTTTTAATTTTTTCATCTTTACTTATATCTTCCGGGTGAGTTTTTCTAATTTCAGGTGCTAACAGATCTTTTAAATACGCAAACATTCTTTTAATTCATTTATTATAAAAAGTGTTAATGAAAGATATTCTTTATCCTGTAAAAAATCAGTATGTTTTTGCATTAGAATTTTAAGTTTAAAAATTAATGAAATACATCCGAAAATTATACGATTGGGTTTTATCCTGGGCGGAATCACCGTACGGAGCAATTGCTCTTTTTCTTTTGGCATTTGCCGAATCATCATTTTTCCCGATTCCACCCGATGCCTTGTTAATTGCTCTTGTCTTAGGGGCAAGAAAAAAAGCTTTTAAGTTTGCACTAATTTGTACAGTAGGTTCAATCAGTGGTGCGATTTTAGGATATTTAATCGGACATTATTTGTGGTGGACACCTGGTAATGAATTTTCAACACTTGCAGGGTTTTTCTTTTCCAACTTTCCGGGATTTACGAAAGAAATGTTTTTCAAAATTCAGCAATTGTACAACCAATATAATTTTTGGATAGTCTTTACTGCAGGATTTACTCCGCTTCCCTATAAAGTTTTTACGGTTAGCGCAGGTGCATTCAATATAGATTTCCCTTTGTTCCTGCTTGCTTCAATTATCAGCAGGGGAGCGCGCTTCTTTTTGGTATCGGCTTTAATTTGGAAGTTCGGCTCACCGATAAAAAGTTTTATTGATAAATACTTTAACCTTCTTGCAATACTTTTTACAATTTTATTAATCGGCGGTTTTGTTTTGATTAATTATTTGGTGTAAGAATTATTTTTAAATTATAAAAACACGTTTACAAAACCTCCAAGGTTTCCAAGCATTAAAAGAAAAACAAAAATATTTTTATAAATAATTAGCATTGTAACCTTGGAGGTTAAATTTAAATATTCTTTTTAAGAAAACTTTTAAAGTTAATCACGTCCTTAAATATCCAATCTCTTCCAAGCAAAGTTTAATTGTGTTAAAAGTATCTTCAATATCATTATCCAAACCAACAGATATTCTAACCAATCCCTGGCTTATTCCTATTTCTTTTTGTTCTTCTTCGGGAATCTCCGAAGAGGTACTGTTACCGGGAGAGCTGAATAATGTTTTAAAATAACCCAAACTAACAGCGAGATAACCCACGTTTTTCTCCTGCATTTTTACCATCAACTTTTGGGCGTTTTCAAGAGTTTCCATATCCAGAACCATCATTCCCCCGAAACCGAAACCATGATTTTTTAATTCGATTAATAGTTCGTGCTGTTTGTGTGATTTTAAACCGGGATAAAAAACTTTTAATCCAAGTTTTTCAAAATTATCGGAAAGGTACTGTGCATTGTGACTATGCTGTCTCATTCTAATGTGTAAAGTGTGAATGTTTTTTAAAATGCTTGCAGCACGGAAACTATCCAGTACAGGACCCAGCAGCATTGTTGTTCCGCTTGCAACATCCGTAAGCGAATCAATAAATTCTTTGGATGCACAAATACATCCCGCAACACAATCACTTGTACCGTTTATAAATTTTGTCATGCTGTGTACAATAATATCAGCACCCAATTGCTTTGGCGTAATAATCATCGGGCTGAATGTATTATCGACAACTAATTTAATATTATGTTTTTTAGATATTTTACTAAGTTCAGGTATGTTTACTATTTCAAGTAGGGGGTTACTTACACTTTCGCAATATATAATTTTTACTTTTTCGTTTACCGCTTTTTCAACTTCTTCAAGATTATTTGTATTTATAAACTTTACCGTTATACCAAATCTTGGGAGATAATTTTTGAACAAAGCATAAGTTCCCCCGTAAATGGTGTGACTTGAAATTATCTCATCTCCGGTACTGCATAATTGAAGAACTGTGGAGCTTATTGCCGCCATACCCGAAGCAACAACCTGTGCCGCTTCCGTATCTTCCATTCTTGCAAGTGTTTTAGATAGTTCTTTATTTATCGGGTTCCAATGACGTGAGTACAAAAAACATCCTTCAATTTCGTGTTCAAAAATTTCTTCCATTCTTTTGGGATCCAAAAATGTGTATGTGGAAGAATCCGTAATTGAAGGATTTACGCCCCCAAATTCACCGAACACTAAATAATTTTGTAAAGCTTTTGCAGGGTTAAATTTCATTTTGTTTACCTCTTTAAAAATAAATTTTCATAATCTTTTTTTTTATATTTAAACTTATTTATATCAAATACAGCAAACAAACTTTTTTGTAAAGCGAAACAGAGTTTCGCTCAATAAGCGATTCAGCCCTTCTAAAACCGAGGCAGGAGAATCGCTCTACATTTTTATAATTTTAAGAGGAAATATATGTTAAACACAATTATATTATTATCTTTATTGATTCCGTTTATTAATGTAAACGAAGTAAAAGAAATTGATACTCTTTTAACAAAATGGCATCACGCTGCGGCAGTTGCCGATGCAAAAACATACTTTGGTTATCTTGCAGACGATGCAATTTATATGGGAACGGATGCAAAAGAATATTGGACAAAAGAAGAATTCCAAAAATGGTCGGAAAAGTATTTTAAAAGAAAATCAGCGTGGAATATTTTCGCAACAAAAAGAAATATCTATTTATCCGCCGACAAAACTTATGCGTGGTTTGATGAAGTGCTTACGGCGGGATTCGGTCCGGCAAGAGGCTCCGGTATTCTGATAAAAACAAAAACCGGCTGGAAGATTAAACATTACAATCTTGCAATGACAATACCGAATGAAATTGTACCCGAAGTAAAAAAGTTAGTTGAAAAGCATTTGAAGGATGAAGTGAAATAGGCTTAAAT
>DRJC01000076.1 GCA_011052365.1 Ignavibacteria bacterium | reverse complement strand
ATATGCTAAAGCACAACCTACCACACCTGCACCAATAATTGCTATATCATATGGCATATCTCCAAGTTGTTCGTTATCTATAAACTTTAATGATTCGTCAAAATCTTTATCCGACCAACTATAAAACATTTTACCGGAAACATTCATTTTGTATTTTTCTCCTTTAAATTTTATTCTTTTTAATTTTACCTGGAAGAGCATTCCATTTTGGAAGCATCAACAGACTTGCAATTAAAACTGATGCGCTTAAAAATATAAATACACCATTCCATCCCCAGCTATCTTTAAATAATCCAGGTATGGTTCCACCGGCAATAGCACCAACAGAACCCATTCCATTAATAATACCCGAAGCTGTGGAAGCTCCTTTACGCGTTCCGAAATCAATTGCTGCTGTTGCGCTAACAAGCGAATCAGGTCCATAAATCAAGAAGCCGACAAGAAACAAAAGCCCCGCTAAAATCAGACTGCTATGTAGTGAAGCCAGGTCACTAAAAAAGAATAGCAACAAAGACAGTAAAAACATTGAGATTATACTGTATGGCATTCTTCGTGACTGAAATATTTTATCGGAAGCATAACCGGCTGCCAGAACACTTAAAGGACCTGCGAGAAAGAAAGCTGCATTTACAAACGCCGAATCCGCCATTCCGGTTCCCAACGATTCACTAACATATAATGGACCCCAGAATAGTATTGCATATCGTGTCGGTTTTATAAAAAAATAAACTGCACCTAAAAGAAGTACCATTGGATTTTTAATTACTTCCAAAACAGATTCCCAAGAACCTTCTTTCGATTCACTAACGATCACATCATTTGGTACATCTTCCGAAGCCGGTTCCATCTTATGGTATTCTTCGATGGGTGGAAGGTCTATATCTTCCGGTTGGTTTTTTTGCAAAAGAAAAAACAAAATCATTATTACTGCAAGGACAATTGCCGGAAGAAAAAAGGCAAATCTCCAACCACCAAAATATACCGCCATTAAACCTGCGAAAGGTGCACCGATTAACCCACCAATTGTATAATTAGTTGCCCACCATCCCATAACTACTCCACGTTCTCTTAGCGAGAACCAGTTAGAAATATTTTTTGTAAGCGGTGCCCAGCCTGTTGATTGACTTAATCCCTGAAGAAAAGTAAACACACCGAAAGCAAGCATAATAGAAGAGACCCCCATCGAAAAACCGGCAATGATAGATCCTAAAAGACCGATAAGCACTATCTTACGTGTACCCACTTTATCACCCAACATTCCCCAAACAAACTGTCCTATAGCATATGCTATCAGATATAGACCATCAATCACAGCCATATTTTCAGTTGTTAATGATACGTTAGGATCCGCAAGAATTCCAATTTTAGCTACGGAAAAAGATGCCCGGGTTAAATAAAAGCCTGCATAAGTGAGCCAGGTAATACCAAAAATCCTCAACCGCCAATGCTCATATTTAGGGTCTTTTTTTAATCCTTTGATTATATCCGTCAATTTTATACCTAATAATGTTGAAAAATTGCTATATGTCTTAATTAAGTATTTCCGAAAAAAAATGGAAAACTTTTTTATTTATTCACTATATTTTATAATCCCCAAGCAGGATCAACGATGGGAAAAGCTAATCTGTTACTACTACTCTTAAATAAAAAAACATTTACATCACTAGGTTTATCCGAGTCTGCAACTGTGATTGTATCAAGAACCGCTCTGTTTATTTTAACTAAAGTAAATTTTTTAAGCTGTTCAATTTTTTTCTCAAGGAGTCTTTTAGCTTGTTCTATATATACATCACGCTTAACCTGACTTACGACTTCACTAAACTTCGGCTGTTTTTTGTTTTGAGTTACATAACGGGATACATGATCGTCAAAATATTTTTTAGCTTCATTGTTATCAATTTTTATATTCTTAGTATAAAAACGTCGTGCTTCTTCATAAACCCATTTGTTACGCCAGGCATCTAATTGATTTACCACATCTTCTGATTTATCCAATCCATTGGAAATTGCTTCCTTCACAAAAAAGTAATTGCGTATAGTAATTCCTATTTGATGTTTAAGTTGTTTCCGAAATAGCTGTTTATTCAATGGTTTAGCTTTGATGGAATGTAGATTAAACCTGTTTAAAAATTCTTTTACGTTCCAATTGCCATTATTAAATGTAACAAAGATATTTCCCAAATTATTTTTCAATTTCAATAATGCCGGCTCTGTTTTGCCTGCTTTCCCTACACTTTCTAAAAATTTATCTGGATTAGAATCTTTCTGTTTCCATTCGGTTAAGGCATTCGCTAAAATTCTAAATTCATTTCCTTTAACAATAACATTTTTGGGATTCATAAATTTTGCTACAAAGCGTGCCGCCTTTTTCTTTTGTTCGCGATAAAAAAGAATTTCTTTAAATCTTTTGTATGTGTTTTGATAATCGTAGCTCGATATTCCGCTTCTGTTAATATCCGTTATCTGCACAATTAAATAAACTCCTTGTAATTCAATTGGTCTTGAAATTTCACCTATTTTCAGATTCTTTATTTTCTCAAGTAATTCCGGTGGAACATCCATCCAGGTTAAATATCCGGTCTCCAAATCTTTTAAATTACGATTTTCTTCCGGATTGTCGGCTAATATTTCTTGTACAACTTTTGTGTAGCCACTTACTTGCATGGAATCGTAAACATCAAAAGCATTTTTTAATTTTAATTCTACCCAGTATCGTAATTTCCATTTTACAGTTGATTTCTTAATCGCATCTTTTATTTCATTATCTGTAATTATGATATTTTTATCCACTTTTATTCTAAAGAGTTCTTCAACAAGTAGTTCACTTAGAAGTTGCTTTTCCTGATTTTTAACTTTTTCCGATTTATCAAAACCCAGGCGGTAACCTTCCTGAGATAACAATACTTCATTAATCATATATTTGAGATAAGAATATTTTCTATCGTTTGTTTTTTTCAAGAGTGAAAATCCAAATTCATAATTTAGCTGAAAATCTCTCGCGGAGATATCTTGTTTTCCAACATAAGCAACAATGTCCGTATCGTGTTCTGATTCATTTCTGCTGTATTTAATAAAGATTAGAAACAGAATGCTTAGAACTATAAGAGACACGATAATCGTGATTTTTAATTTATTCATACTTAAAAATTTCTTGTCCTATTAAAACTTAATTATTTATGTTGCTTAGAACCGAAAATTCAATCCGAAATTATGGACAGAGTTTAACAATCCTAAATCAACATAGGCATAGTCAACAGTTACCTCGAATTTTGAACGCAAAGGTGTTAATGATAAACCAAAGCCAAGAGACAAGCCACCGGTATTGCCATTAAGAAAAAGTGATCTATAACCGGCACGTAATGCAATGGTTTTGAAAATCAAATATTCCATTCCAAGGTTTACGCTCTCCTTATCATTATTAGGTTTTAGTAAATCAACAGCAAATGTCATTTCTGAACTGATAGAACTTAAAATCAACTTATAGGAAACACCAAACCTGAACAACAATGGAAGGACAAATGACCCGGTTTTATAGTCGACAGGAATATTAGTTACTCCTTCATTAATAATATCCGGATCAACTACATTAAGTAGATCTCTTCCCGACATTTTCATATCTGTGCCAAAATTTGAAATGCTGAAACCCAATTGTAATCCTTTAAGCTGTGTCAGATATAATCCACCAACATCAATTGCAAAACCTGTTGCGCTGCTATGCCAAATTCTTTGGTTAATGTATTTTGCATTAATTCCGAATGAAAATCTGTCTGTAAGATTTAGAGCAAATGAAACGCCAATAGCTACATCCTGTGCTGTATAAAATTCACCGGTTCCTCCTTCAAGTTGCACTGTTCGAACCGGTTGCTCTCCAACACCAAAAGATGTAATGTTTGCTCCAACAGAAAAAATATCATTAATTGGTTTAACAATACCGAAGTAGTCATATTTTGTATCAAGTATCCAATTAATGTGGGAAAAGGTTATCTCAAATCCGGGGAGCCTGCCTATACCTGCAGTGTTCCAATACATTGCGGTAGCATCTTGTGTTATTGCAGTATAAGCACCGCCCATTGCTTGTGCCCTTGCACCTGCTCCAATTTCCAGGAAAGCTGCAGCCGTAGTGCCGACATTTGTTCCACTCGAACCGGTAGCACTCAATGATCCGTTATTTTGTGCCAAGACTTTATTTGATGATACGAATAGCATTATAAAAATTAAAATAGATGAAAAACGGATTATATTTTTTGAATTAAAATTATCAGACAATTTATGTATCCGATTTAGAAATAATAATGTGCTTTCTTTTTTATTAAGTATATGCATTTTGGTCATTCTTAAATTTTTTTTCTAAAAAGATTCATTTATTTTATTATAGCAAACCTGCCTACTTTTTGGCCTATTCCCGGTGCATTTACGTAAAAGAAGTATATACCGTAAGCTACCTCAAGTCCATCTGTACTTGTTAAATCCCAAGATTCACGACCGTTATCCTGCGAAGCATTGTGTTCTATAACCTTTACAAGTTTACCACTTACAGTATAAATTCTAATAGTACTTTGCTTTGGCAGGTTAACAAAATCTACCCGGCGTTCTCCTCTTCCTGATAAGGCAGATGATCGTTTACGTTCCAGCGAGTTAACACCTACGTACGGATCCGGAACTACAAATATGTTATCCAGCAAACTTTCGTTTTGTTTTTTTATAGTTGTCCAACCAGCCGAAGAAAATTTATAAACATCTTCAGAAGAAAAAGGTTTGTTTGTTTGTACTCGTATAATATCCCCGCCTTCTGGAAAAATGGGAGTTAACCCCTTTGTAATACTGAATTCAAGTCTCCATGTTGTTGAAATATTAAAGCCCTGTCGTTTTGCGATTAGCGTCAATACATCTCCGGGGCTTATTTTATTTTTATTTTCTTGGATAGTATCCGGTTCAACAAATTGAAATTCCATCTTTACATTGTCTGTAGCATTCCAAACTTGGAAATTAACCGGTATACGAAATCTCGCAAATTGGGCATATGATGTATCAACAATTTCATCAAAAAAACGAATTTCAAAGTCAATTGGTACTTTAAATTGTGGGGAGTCATTGATTTTCACATCCAGATTAGTTGAGCCGGTCAATTGTATGCTATTGATATTTGCCAATTCATCATTATCAAAACTAAATTTTAACCCATCTATTTCCTTTTTTTCAAGTTCGCTGGAATTAAATAAATTACTACTGCCTGTAAGTAATATTTCGCCCGTAGCCTGATTAAGAATGGTGAACTCTTTTGTCAAGTGCTGTAGTGTTGAATCATCGACAAAAGATACTTTATAATCTATATTCTTAACATTTTCCGGATCTGCTATCGAAACTCTAAAAGAACCGGTTGCATTTCCTGTTACATGCTTTATACTATTTACTATAATCGGTGGCTGGTTTCCTGCTGCCGGTTCTCTTGGTACTACAACAGCTACGTTTTTATCTTGCGAAATCACATTTCCTAGAATATCAACCTCTATCTTTTTACTTGTTTCACTAGGGGAGATAGGTTCTAAATTCGGTATTGCAGATATTCCTCTTTTGAAAAAATCTGTATCGTAACCCTGGTCTACTCCAACAACTGCATAATAATAAGTTCGTCCATTATCAACCAAAGTATCCACAAATGAATGGCGAAGCCCTGAATCGGTTCCCATATCATAGCTGACACCTAATCCTTCAAGTGGTATTGGATGAGGACCATACAGCCCATCTTTCAAATCGAATTGTGCTATCGGTTTCCATAATACCGGGTTACCAAATGCATCGGAAATAGTTTTAATCGAGTTAAAAAACGGATCGGTAGACCTGTATATTTTATACATTTCAAAATCTTTACCATAAATGGGATCTCGCGAATGTTCAGATGCGTCATCCCACAATAAATAAACCTTGTGATCACCTGCAACAGCTTTAAGAGTTGGGGTTAACGGCGGTTTTACAAAATCGAAATTAGCATCATAAATTCTTTGCATAGTCCTTTTATTTCTTAAAATATCATCAAAATTGTTACCGAACAGAGAAGCAATTGCATAACTTTGAGATTCATGGGGTTGAATGTCGAAAAATCCGCTGCCATAGCTGAATGCAATATCAAATCCTGAAGCAGCTGTAGTAAAAATACCCGGTAGAATTTTCGTTTGCCAATAGTCTTCATCATTACGAGGTACGAAGCTTCCACCTGTACCACCACTAAAAAAACTTGTTAAACCAATTTGATCAATCTCAGCGTTATCTGTGAACTCAAAATTGGGTTCACCAAGATCAGGCTTTCCATTTCCTTGGGTACCATCAGGGTCAGGACCAGTATAGCCAGGTTCAAATGGAACCAAACCATCGGTACCTGTATCATCGTTCAACCGTTCTCCAGTATCCCAAACCCCATTACCATTAACGTCTGTAAATGTCTTCCAATTATGATTATTATCTATTCCGTCATGTTGGCTTTCGTCTATCATTCCATCGCCATCGTTATCTATACCATCATGATCATTACCGGGACTTAGTAAAAAGGCAAACCCAAAATATCCCGTTTTCCTGCCTTGCAAGTCTAAACCATTCAAATCCCATTGATAAGTTATGTCATCTACAGTATCAAATGATGAAGCGTCATCTTCGGCATCTCCCTGTCCAACATCAGAATCCACATACATACCTACTATATTTTTATTAAGGGGTCTGTCACTGACATTTGTTAGCCGGTAAATTGTAATTAAAATGTCTTCTGCAAGAGGATTATCCCACTGAAAATTACGTACTTCTACCTGAAGCCCGACACCCCGTCTGCCACCTTCAAGAAATGGTTTACGATTTTCAGGGAATGGAAAATATGGAAATTCATCGTTACTTCGGTCATCCATTACATAATAACTTTCCTGATCCGCACGTACAAAAGCACCAAACAGTCCGTTCCATTTATTACGGCGTGTTCCAGGTTTACCAACGAAACTACTATCCGGCCAATCAAAAGGCCAGGTTTCCGGACGATTACTCATAGCAGGGTATTCTACTTTGTTTATTAAATTAAGGTCGAGTACACCATTGTTATTCAAATCCTCTCCCGGATCCAATATCCCATTATTATTGATATCCTCATTAATACCACGAGTGATATCTCCATCATTAAAATAACCTGGCAATGGTTCCCATCCCCAATTATGGGTTTCTGGGTTTGGTACATCACGTGCACCGCCGCTATACCTATCGGTTATAATATGAATGGTATCACCGTTATCGGTTATTACTTCTGATGCAGCAAAGAATATGAACTCAAATCCGTATGTTACCCCACTACCCACCGGCCATTCCATTCTAGCTTCCTTAAGAGTGCGACTTCCGAGGTTTCCATAATTTGAATAAGCAGATCGGATAAGGTTACCTGTCATTATACCGGTTCGGTCTAGGAAAAAGCTAAATGTTGGCTTGGATAATTTATTATCATCGTTTTTTTTCTGTGCTTGTAAGGATGGAACTAACAACAACGATAATATGATAACTGTTTTAAAATATATAAATAAATGTTTCATATAATTTTTTTTATTTAGATTCTATTTTTTTCAATTTCTACTATTTATTCTTAATATTAAATTATTAATCCCATTTCAAAAAAATGAAATTTATAAGTTCAGAAAGAAATTGTTAAGCCCAACTCAATTTTACGCGGCTCAGAGAACCAGTCCAGATGAGTATCAACATCGTGAAGATTAAATAATCCTACAAGTCTTTCTTTATCTAATTTTTTTTCAACTGCAAACCTATGAGCTCTAGTGGCAGTACCTGTAACCGGGTGAACTTTTAATTCATTAGCCTGAGAGAATACATTATAAATGCGTAAGAATAAAGTACCTGTTGTACTTCCAAGATTAAATCCCTTCCTAACAAACAGATCGAGATTTTGCTTTACCGGTTTATTCCCACTATTTTTAAACGTTGATTGTACATTTAACCGAAGGGCAATTGGAGAATATGGCTGACCGCTCCGAAGGCGACCAATTGCACTTATAGTCCAAGAATCAAAGTTCATTGCTAAAGTTGCATTTAATGTATGTGTTTGATTCCAATCAAGTGGTACAAACCCCTTTCTAGCATTTTTTATTACGCCACCTCCTCCGCCTGCAGTTTGAATAATTGCAATATTATTAGGATCGGATTCGCTGCCTGAACCGGATTGAAATGTATAGTCAATTGAACCGGAAAATAGACCGCCATCAGGTAATTTTTCAAAAGCTACTGTAAATCCTCTGTTTGATGCTTTATCAATATTGGTTCGTTGTAAATAGCTGTTTACGTTACCAATCTGCCGAACAACTTTTAGACCAATAAGATTGCTAAAGTCAGAATAAAATAACGTTACATCAATGCTGAAGCTTTCAAATATTCCCTGTTGTAAACCAATTTCATATGCAACTGTTTTTTGCGGTTTAAGTAAAGCATTACCTACAATCGGACCTTGAATACCATTAACTTTATACTGAGAATTATCATAAATAAATGCAAAAGGAGGCGTTTTATAGAAATGCCCATAGGCAACATGCACTACTCCATTTGTAGAAATTGGGTAAGCAATGCCTAATCTCGGACTAATATTAGTTTGAACTTTCACAGGTTCTAATGTAGTTGCACTTAGCAGGCTTACACTTCCTACAGCAGGGATAACTCTTGGGTTAGTGAGTGCTTGATGATCAGGGTTAAACAAATCAAACCTTAATCCTGCATTTATTATAAGCTGGTTAAGTTCTAAAGTATTTTGTACAAATATTGCAAATTCCAGGGGATTATGTTCATATTGAATATCACTAAATCCTGTTTCTCCTGTAGTAGTTAATTGCGGCGTTACTAATTTAGCTGGTCTTGATAACCTCAAAAAATCTGCAAAAGAAAGATTTGGAGTAGCTGGAAAAAAATTTACTCCTAAGAATGGATCAGAAGAAAATTCAGGTGTTACACTACTTTTAAAAACCTTGTATCTCGCTATTTCACTTCCAATTTTTAATAGGTTATTATCATCTATCTGCCAGGTTAGTGTAACCTTTGCCAATAACTTATCGTTTTCTATATTATCAATACCTGTTTTAGTTCCACCAAGATGAAATCTATTTTTAGTAGGTGATACAGTTTGCAACCGGGGATCAATAATGTTTTTAAAAAGGAATGCTCTATCACGTTTAGATGTATAGCTTATACTAAGATCATAAAACATTTTTGAATTTATTACATGATTAAAATTTAGTATATGAATTTGACTTTTACTTTCAATGTTTTTCAGTGCATCCGGTGTGAACCTATAGTTATCATCATAAATTTTTCCAGTATTGTTTTGAAAGAAGAAGTTATAACTTAACCGTATTGACGGTGTTATTGCATAGTTAAGTTTAAAATTTAGGAAAGTACGATTCCTTGGATTCATAGCCACTATAGAGCCATCTCCGGTTAAAAGTGAACCGGGTATTGCTATTATATTATTTTGAACGCTGGGGTCTTTAGGGAAACTTCTTCTAAACCATTCTTCATATACAGATATATTCCACGCATCTTCAGGTCTAGCTAACCGCTTTCCAAATAAATAACCGGCATCTGATACATATCGACCGTAAACATAAAAACCCAAATTATTTATACCAGGTACAGGTCCGCTAAAAAATCCTTCAATATTTTTTTCATTGGATGGGCGCAATGTAGTTAAACCTACAAAGACACTATTATTATTAGTTAACCTATCTCCGGCATAAGTTGTAATTGAACCGGAATAAAATTTTGCCGGTTCTTTAGTAATTACATTAATCACTCCTGATTGAGCCTGACCATACTCAGCATTAAATGTACCGCTGATCACCTGTAACTGTTGTATATTACCACTTTGAATATTAATCAGGCTGCCGCCCTGAGTAGAAAACTCATTGCTTATGGGAACTCCGTCCACCAAATATGCAACTTCGTTTGATCTTCCTCCGCGAATATGTATACCTCCTCCTTTATCGAGAACCACACCGGCTTGTAATTGAACTAAGTCTTTCAATTCTTGTACGGGTAGTTTGTCTATCTGCTCTGAGTTCATATTAGCTGCAGTATTTGTTTGATCCATCTTAACTACGGGGATTTTTGCTGCAACAATTTTAACCTCTCCAATGCCAATAGTTTCGGCAGACAAATTAAAATTTTGAGTAGTTGTTAAGTCAACATTTATCTGAACTTCTACTATTTCAGTTGTATAACCTATGTAAGAAGCTTTTAGTTTATATTTTCCCGGCGAGATATTTAAGATTATATAGAAACCTTTTGCATCGGTAGCTGCACCGAGGGATGTGCCATTAAGCCATAGATTGACACCAATTAGCGCTTCTCCTGTTTGTTTATCGTAAATATGTCCTTTTACTTTTCCTGTTGTGCCGGCAAATAATAAATTAACACTTATTAGTATAAAGAATAGGATAGTAACCTTGTTTAAGGAATAAAAATTATTTATACGCATATTTTTAATAGATTTATTTTTCTTATCTCAAAAAGAATTATGTGATTATTATCATTAAATCACTAAAAATGAACGAACAATTACATTACATAAAACATGTGAGTATACAAGGGCAGAAATTATTTTCTCTGCCCATTGTTTACTCAATATTATTATATGTTCATAAGCAAATGAACTCTTCCTATTGTCATTTGATACTATTTCAATAACAACATTTTCTTAGTACTAATAAATTTACCGGCTGTAATTTTATATAAATACATACCGGATGCTAATTTATCAGCATTAAAATTAACTTTATAAGACCCTGCATTTAGGAACTCGTTTACAACCGTAGCAACTTCTTGTCCTAAAGCATTGTAAATTATCATTGTAACAAATTCACTTTTGGAAATCGAAAAGTTAATAGTGGTTGATGGATTGAATGGATTAGGATAATTCTGCTCTAAAGAGAACTTGGTTGGTAATCCGGAAGAAATTTCTTCTACATCGGTTACACCGTTACCAATATCAATTTTAGTAGGGCTGGTAGTAGTAAAACTATTCGGTCCATCCGGTGGTGAGAATATTCTGAATGCTTCAAAAGAGGAATTTACAATCATTATGTTACCCGCAGCATCAGCATATACATCACGAATGCTGCTTCCACCGCCACCGGAAAGATTTGTAGTAACACTTCCAACGACAGATTCTCCAGATGCAAAGCTGCCCATAAGTGCTCCGGTAGCCATATTGTATGCAATAACATTGTGAGCCGGTCGTTCTGCATCTTTACGAGTTATGTAAACAATTCCCCTTGGCTCGTCAAGAGTAAGTCCATTGAAATTCGTCGCACGAGCGTTATTCGCATTTGCAGCGGAATCAAAATGATCAGGTGCATCATTTAAACCAACATGCCACATTTCAGTTGCCGGTAATGTTGATATATCCCACTTGCTTAGCCCATAAAGATTATTTGCTCTTGCTAACGAATCATAAGATTGCTGCACTACATAAAGGTAACCGGAAGAATCTATTTCTATACGGAATGGTTGTTGCATTACTGATGAGGGGATTACTACTTCACCGGGTCCGGTGAACAAACCACTGGTATTACCAAGAGCATACCTCTTTACATGAGAAGTGTCAAATCCATCTCCATCTGTCCTGCTATCATCATCTGAACCTGTTCTTATACTTGTTTGTTCAACTGTATAGAGTATTCGGTCTGCACCCGTACCGACAACTATGGCGTCGGATATACTATTATGATTCGACTGGTCATTGAAACTTAAAATGGTTTTTACACTACCGGTAGTCCACAATGCATCACCGACAGCTAAACCACCATGCTTAACAGCATCACGGTTGCTTGAAAGTACAAAAGTATATACTCTATTGTCTGGACCAATTGTAACTCCAAAAGGAGCACCTTCGTCCGTTGCTAATGTAGCCCACGGGATCACCGAATTTCCTTCTGCATAAGCACTATTCTGCTGTCCTCCATAATATTTCCCAAAAGAATCGAATAAATACAGACCTTTTTGAGTTAATATGGCACCTGGATGTCCTGAAGTACCGCCCGTACGTTCTGTTACATAAGCCATACCAAAATAAGGGCTATTTTGGTTCTTGTTACTAGCCACCCCGGATGAACTCCAAAACCAGCTGTCCGGACTTGTCTCGTAGCTGATTAATTCATACCCGTCTGAACCAACAGCATCAACCGCTTTTATGCTAATTGCCCAAACACCACTTGTAGCTGACCCTCCCCCATCAAGAGATCCATCCCAATTTACATCGTTAAATCCAACGTTTACGCCATTACCTGAAGTTATTGTAATAGTCTTTACATTAGTCCCTGCAATATCCGAAATAGTTATTATCACCTGAGTAGCAGGTTGATTGAGGTTATATGAAATGCTAGCAGGAAAAGTACCGGTATATGTAACTGTTATGGCAGAGGCATAAACATTTGCTTTAATGTTTGTTGTGCTAAATAAAATCAGGATACCCAATAAGAAAAAGAATATATATTTTTTCATTATTTTTTACTCCTGTAAATAATGAATTATTAAAATTTTTAATTAATTAAGATTTCCTTACGTTTTACCTCCTCTTTCTAAGGATGGTTTAATTGTTTTATAGAATAAATGATTTATTTTATTTTGAATTAAGTTTAGAATAATCGGATTTAAGTAACTTTGAAATTTCATAAAGTATTAATTCTAGAATAACTAGTTGTGAGATTCTTGCCTGACAGGAATAACTTCCCAATAAGTTTGAAGGAACGACGGTTAGAAGTGGGAATTGTGCTGCATCAGCTAATCCGGATGGTGAAAAATTAGTTATTCCAATAGTTATAGCTCCGTATTCCCGAGCTGTTTTTATAGCTGAAATTACTTCTTCTGTTTCCCCTGAGTGAGATATGCCCACTAATACATCAGGTGCTTTCAACATAGGGGCAACATTCTGTATTATTGAGCGGTCGTGCAAAAAGCTACTGAAAATTCCGAGACTACTAAGAGAATCACAGAAGATTTGTGCAACACCGGCAGACCCGCCTAAACCAATAATTATTACTTTGTTTGCTTTTGAAATTTTTAAAGCTAGCGAACACAATGTTTTAATATTACAATTATTCAGTGTTGATTCAGCCTGATTAACAAAATTCTGTTTCAATCCCTCTTTAATATCTCCTGTACCATCTTTCTTGTATACCTCCAAATAAACTTTTTTGCCGGTGCGAAGTAGTTCCGGTACCAAAGAGATTTTAAAATCAGCATAACCTATATATCCTAAAGATCTACAGAAACGAAGAACCGTTGCATCACTAGTATCACATTTCTTTGCAAGTCCCTGTAGTGTTAAAACAACTGCTTCGTCCATATGTTTTTGTATATATTCAGCAACACGCTTTTCAGATTTACTAAGTGAGTTGTAGCGTTTATTTATCATAAAGATTGGGTTTATGTTACTAACACTCATATATTCTCTCAAGTTATAATTTATAAAAAGGTTAAAAATTTAGTAAGTAAAATGTAGCATTTACAACACATACTTTATAATTATGTTTGTTTTACTACATACCAGGCACAGTATACACATTCCTGATATGAATATCAAGCTAAAGACTTTGTTTAATTAATTTATTTAACGATACTAAGATAAATTTGGTATGTTATCTTATCGTTATCTAAATGTTAAGGTTTAGTTAAATAATTGTTAAATAATTGTTAAGATTATAATATTCCTATTTTGTTTGTAATTATCTTTTGTATTTTCTACGTTTAACATTGTTGACAATGTTTTTTTTAATTATCTATTTTTGATAATATAGATTTGTTATATGCACGAATACGTTGGCGCATTACATATACACTCGGTTTATTCCGACGGGACAGGCACAGTTGAAGAAATTATTAATTATGCACGCGAAGTCGGTCTTGATTATTTAATATTAACCGATCACAATACGGTAAAAGCTTTGAAAGACGGCTACGAAGGCTGGTACGGTGATACACTTTTCCTTGTCGGTTGCGAGATAAACGACAAAGAAAATAAAAATCATTACTTGGCTTTCGGAATAGAAGATTCATATTCAACAAGAATGAATTCAAATGAATATGTTAAGAAAGTCAAAGAAGCCGGGGGTATTGGGTTCCTTGCACACCCATACGAAAAAAGAGCCAATATGAGGGAACATCCTCCTTACCCGTGGACAAATTGGGACTGCAAAGATTTTAACGGAATAGAAATTTGGAATCATATGTCGGAGTGGATGGAAAATTTAACCGAAGAAAACAAGTACCAGGCGTTTGTCCATCCTCTTAGAACAATTGAAATGCCGCCTAAAGAAACTTTGGAAAAATGGGACGAGTTAAATTTAACAAGACCGGTTGTCGGCATAGGGGGAGTTGACGCACACGCACACAAGCATAACATTTTAGGTTTTTTTGAAGTAGAAATTTTTCCGTACAAAGTACTTTTCAAATCAATAAGAACCCATATTTTATTAAATGAAAAACTTGTTCCCGGCGAAAAAGAAAAATATCAAAAAGCAAAAGATCTTGTTTACAATGCACTTGCAAACGGACATTGTTTTGTAGCCAACGATTACCGCGCCGATTCAAAAGGATTCCGTTTTTATGCGGAAACCGGTAAAGGTAAATATCAAATGGGTTCTACAATTTCATTTGAAAATGAAATAATTCTGAGAGTTTTATTACCTGTAAAAAGTGCGGAAATAAGATTGATTTACAACGGAAAATTATTAGAAAAAGTAGATGACGGGAAAGCCGATTTTGTTATTAACAACAAAGGCGTTTATAGAATAGAGGTATATTGTTCAGGAAAAGCCTGGATATATTCAAACCATATTCGGGTTGTTTGATTTGTCTTAACTTTAGATGAAAAAATTTTGATAGATAATTTTAGAATAAATTTGGTACATTAAATGAAACTTATTTTAATCTCTCTAATTTTCTCCACATTTTTTATGAATGATTTTTTAATGGGGAAACCAAAAATGCAGGACTGCAAACCAACAAACGACCAATCAATTACGTTACCGGGCATATTTAATCACGAACCCGTTACCGAAAGTAACGGTGATATTCTTTTAAAATCATTTGAAAATTTAAAAGGGTGGAAAAAAAGAAAAACGGAAGCAAGAGAATTATTTGAGAATGCTTCTTTTTCCCCATCGAGTGTAAACATAGATAATAAAACCCTTAATTTAACAGCAGGATTTGATAAGGTTACTAAAGACGGATGTGTTGTTGAAAAAGGAGCGCAGGTTACATACACCGGAAGGAGATTTGGTCCTAAAGACGGATTTACATATAGTGCCGTAATGAAACCTACTGATAAAGCAGGAGTTGTCTCTGCTTTTTTTGTTCACCTAATTGATGACAACACAAACGATCCGTCATTTTGTAATAATAATAATGAAATTGACATTGAAGTTGTAAGATATGGTCCTGAAGCGGCTCCATCATTAAGAGGAAAATTATTTGCTTATTTTACTTCTTGGCAAAGGGCACTTAGTCCGTGGGGATATAAAGGCAATTCTTGTGCTGCAGACCCCGCAGCTTGGGATCAGAGAAGGAGGGAATCGCACGGAATTCAGCTTCACGATAGATTTACAAAGGAATACCATAAGTATTCATTTACCTGGAAGAAGAATGAGATTAAATTTTACATTGACGATACTTTTATTGTAAAGCATACCAAGGTTATTCCGCAGAAAGAATCTCCCTTAAAACTAAATGCTTGGGCTGCACAAGGTTGGTTGGGGTATTCAAAAAACAAACCGTTTAATGCTGTTACAAAAATAAAACTGATCAGTGTAAGCTCTAAAGGAATTAGATAAAAAATATTTTATTGATTTTAACAACTAATTTCTTTAAAGTTTTTTGGAGGGAATACAAATAAAACAAACAAGCATTAAACTATGAGTTTTCAAAGGAGATAAATATATGAATAAAAAGATGAAAATCTTTTCGGTTTTTATTATTCTCATTTTATCCTTTCTTTATGGATGTGATTTAATTACCGGAAATTCCGAAGGCGAATTGATTACACAAAAAACCGTTATAGCTAATAATGTAGAATTTTCTCTTTCGATTGAAAAAAATATTTATTCATTTACAGATTCTTTAAGGATTGAATTTATAGTAAAAAATATAGACTCTGTAACTAAGATATTTAATTTTAATAATATTCAGCAGTTAGGTTTTGACTTAACGGATAACTCCGGTAATATTAACCTTGGTTATCCTTGGATAGTAGCACCTGCTTTAAGCCGGCTTACACTTGAGCCTAATAAGTTAAAAGAATATTTAATTACAGTTTCTTTTAAAAATTTTAACGGTAATTATATTGGCAGTGGGAAATACACATTATCTGTTTACCTGCTAAACGGCAATTCACCTAAAGTAAGTCTTATAATTAAGGTTATTTAAAAATTTTCTTTTATACAATTTCTTTTCATAAATTAATACAGCATAATTTTTTTTAGTATAAGCGCCCATAGTTCAATTGGATAGAATATCGGATTCCGGGTCCGACGGTTGGAGGTTCGAGTCCTCCTGGGCGCACTTTTTAATAAATAATTTCTGGAAGATTGAAATATTTAGTTGTAAATTTACTTTCTGAAATTTAATTAGTAACAAATAATACT
>DRJC01000075.1 GCA_011052365.1 Ignavibacteria bacterium | reverse complement strand
TGTTTTTCATTATTTGAAAGCGTGTACCTTAAAAAATCAGCAAGCTTTTGAATCATCACCTTTGCTTTTTTAGGATTTATAGTTGTAAGCGCACTAAGAGAATTCAAGCTATTAAATATAAAATGAGGGTTTATTTGAAATTTTAAACTTTTAAGTTCGGCTTCGGTTGCCAAATATTTATATTTGTTTTCAGTTACAATTTTCTCTTGAAACCCGGTGTAATATATAATTATGTAATAAAATGAGGTGATTAAGAAATAGATCAATAACCCTATTAAGAAACGCCAGGGAAGAGTTTCTAAGAAAAACTTTGAATAATCGTCAAAATTATCAACAAATAAACTTATAATGTTATATCCTAAAAACAGCCAGAGAATTGTAAGAAGAACGCCGCCGAAAATATGAGTAGAAATAACCTTTAAAAGATTGTTTCTTTCTAAGGGTAGGAATCTTGCACTGTACCAAAAGCTCAAACCCAATCCACATAATATTAGATTGAAAACAACGCTATCAATTAAGATAAAATAGAGATCGGCATTAATACCAAAATTTAATATGCTTAAATAAATTGCAATTATTATCAGCCAAAAAAACAGGTAAAGTCTAAAGTTTTTAAAGCTTGAAAGAATCGGGTTAACCAACATTTTTTAAATAATATTTTGTTGCTAATATGATTTTATTTCGCCGCCACCAAAAATAACGACTCCCTTTATAATTAAAGTTTTTTCCATATCAACTTTTGTTTCAGGAGATCTTCTAATTTTATTAGAGAAACCGCCAAACAGGGAGAACACATCCATTATTATATTCCATTCTCCCGGTACAATTAAAGTTGAACCGCCAAATATTGCCAGAACATCAATCATAACAGACTTATCAGCCAATGTACAATTGGTTAAATCAATCTCCGAACCACCGAATATTGCCGTTACGTTTCCGCCTTTAAAGTTTTTAGAAGTAATAATTTTTTGTCCGCCGCCAAAGATTGCTAAATCGTTAAGTCTGTCGGTATCATATTTACTATATCCGCCCTCTGTTTCAGATTGGTTATTAAAACAACAATTGTAACGTGAATTTCTTTTTCTAAAAATTATATACAATCCGAATGCAATAATTAATACAGAAAATATTATTTGTTTATCGTAATAAATCCAGGGAAAAATTTTGGGAATAATCAAGAACACACCCAGTACTAATAGAATAGAACCGAGCACTCTTTTGTTACCTTGTAAAAGAATGAGTATTCCTACGAATATTAATATTGCGGGAAACGAAAAAATAATACGAGGAATATCAAAATCGATAAGAAAAATATTATCGAAAAAGATTAAAGCTCCGACAATTACCAATCCTATGCCCAGCACTGCTTTCGGATCAAGTCTATTTCTTCTGTTTATGTTGTTATTCGTTTCCATTTTTTACTCCAAGTAATATTTTTCATTCATTATAAAAATATAAAAAGAAAAGGCGTTTAGAAATAAGTTTTCGGTAAATCACCCAAGATAATCGGTAAGATATAAATTCAGCATTATAAAAGGAATAATTAGTTTTCAAAGAAATCTTTTATTATTTCCGGTGGACGTGCAAGTATGGTTTTTTTACTGTATTCAATAATAGGTCTCTGAATTAAATCATTATATTTAAGCATTGTATTTAGGACTTCATTCTCCGTCATTTTTTTCAAATTCAACACCTTCGGTGTTGCCTCCTGTTTAGTTTACCGATAAGTTGCATATTGAAAGTCTTTAATTTGCTCCATTTCACTTATTTATTGACTTGACTCCGGAAGGAGTCGAAGATCAATAACCCCGTGCGAAGCTCAGGGATAGAAAAAACAACTTGCGAAAGAACTACAAAGTAGTTCAATTTATTCCATTTCTAATAGTTCATTTTGTGAAAAAATATATGCTATCCAACTATGGACAGTAGGGACAAGTCGCGACTTGTCCCTACAGATAAAGTTTTTCCAACACATCAAAATATTATCTAACCCACTTTTCAATGGCAAAAATAATCGATAATATAATTAATATCTTTTCAGAATTTTGAATATTTATTCTATTTTATATATTAACTTGTAGTTAAGAAATTTTTATTGTGGTACATCAACTTTTTATATTTATGAATAAAGAACCTAACAAATGAACATTTATAAATACTTACTTGATACTATTCTAAATAAAGGCGGGGCGTATCTAATTTTAATAGACCCCGACAAAATAGAAGAAGAAAAACTGCCTCTATTTATTAGAAACTGTGAACAAGCAGGAGTCGACGGGTTTTTAATCGGCGGAAGTTTAATGATAAACAGTAAGTTTGATGAATTTATAGAAAAGGTTAAAATTGCGACTAACCTCCCTGCAATTATTTTTCCGGGAGGTGTTAATCAGATAAGCAGCACTGCGGATGCAATACTTTATTTATCCGTAGTAAGCGGAAGAAATGCCGAACACTTAATCGGCAAACACGTACTTGCTGCTCCCATTATCAAAGGCAAAAACATAGAACCTATTTCAACCGGATATATTTTAATAGAATCCGGTACAACTACTACTGTTCAGTACATGAGCGGAACCTTGCCTGTACCGAGAAACAAACCTGAAATAGCTGCTGCTACTGCTTTGGCAGCTGAATATTTAGGTATGAAATTAATTTATTTGGAAGCTGGATCAGGTGCAGAAATATCAGTACCGGAAAATTTAATTGAAGCTGTTGCAAGTCAATGTTCTATCCCGATTATTGTAGGAGGCGGAATTAAATCTACAGAAAGTATTAGGCTAAAAATGGAGAGTGGCGCAAATATTATTGTTACCGGTAACTTTTTTGAAGATGAAGCTAACTGGGAATTGGTAAAAGATTTTGCTTCTGCAGTTCATACCAAATTACCTATAACCGTTTAAAATATATTTTTATGGATCGAAACAAATTTATTATTAATTCTTTAGCTGAAAGTGCAGAAACAAAGGTTAACATTCAACACGAATGTATGGGCTATATTAATTCTGCAGTTGATTTATTAATAGAGACATACACAAAAGGACACAAACTTTTGCTTTGTGGAAACGGCGGGAGTGCTGCCGACTGTCAACACATTGCAACCGAACTGATGATAAGACTTAATCATAAAATACAAAGACCTGCTTTGCCCGCAATTGCGTTAACCACGGATACTTCTAATATAACGGCAGGCGGAAACGACATTGGTTTTGAAAATGTTTTTGCCCGAAATGTTGAAGGCTTGGGACAAGCAGGCGATGTATTACTCGCTATTTCAACAAGTGGAAATTCAAGTAACATTGTTAAAGCCGTAAATAAAGCCAAAGAAAAAGAGATGAAAGTTATCGGGTTTTTAGGCGGAACAGGTGGTCAGCTTTTAAATCTTGTAGATATCCCAATTAAAATCCCATCATACAATACTCAAAGAATTCAGGAAGGACACATTACCGTTGCGCATATTATCTGTGAACTGTTAGAATCCGAATTATATTCTTAATTTTATTACCCCAACCTCTACTTAACACTATCATTTACTATTTGTTGTTTATATGAGAATGTATACTGCTTGACAGCAAAAAACGGAATTATTTTGTTGTTTGGTATGTTCAGAAAAAAAAGATATTTGTATCTATGAAAATATGGGTAAAAATAGCACTTTTAGTATTTATTGTAACGAATCTTGTTTTAGAAATAGTCCTCTTTTTTATCAAAAAAGAAATTACAAAAGAGTACACAAGGCTTGAAGGCAGAAATCTTCAAACATTGGCTTCCTCTATATCAACCTCTATTGACGGTGAATATTTTAAGATGATTGACTTTACGGATACTTCAAAAGTGTATAATAATCCACATTATCTAAGCCTTCAAAGTTCATTAAAAAAAATAAAGAAAAGATTAAACCTACCACAAGAGATTTACACTTTGTCAATGATTGACAGCGATCGAGCGATGTTTGGTATTATGACAAATGATGTTCCTTTTTCCGGCGATATTTTGGAATTAAAAAGCGATGTCGCTAAAAAAAGTTTGTTACAAGTTTACAAGACAAAAAAAAGTATGCATACGGGCATCTATGATGATCAATACGGAATGTGGTTAAGCGGACTTGCACCGATTATTGATAATGAAGGTAAAGTAGTAGGAGTTGTTCAGGCTGATCACGAATCAAGTTATGTGCTTGCAGAAATAGGTAAGCATAATAAACACATTATTTATTTCAGCTTAATTTTAACTCCCTTCTTAATACTGATAAGTATTGTTGTATCTAAATTTATAAGCAAACCTATAACTCAATTAACTAAAACTGTTGACAATATCTCAAAGGGTAATTATAAAAAAGTTGAAAACATCAAAGCTGCCGGTGAATTAAAGCAATTAGTTGTTTCGACAAACAGAATGAGAGAAACCATTTTAGAACAGCAGGAAAAAATTCAGGAGACCATCAGAGAACTAACCGATTCAAATGAAAAATTAAAAACAGCAAAAGACAAAGCCGAAGAACTGAATAGATTAAAAAGTAATTTCCTTGCAAATATGAGTCACGAACTAAGGACACCCCTTGTCGGTATTTTGGGTTTTGCAGAAATTATTGAAGAAGAAATTGAAGACCCGGAAATAAAAAAATTAACAAAATTTATTTTAGAAGACCAACAAAGATTATTAAGCACTGTAGACTCTATTCTTGATCTCTCAGCTATTGAAGTAAATAAGAAAGATGTACGCTATGAACCGGTTAACCTTGTTGAAAAAGCAAACAATACCTTTTTTAGATATAAGGCAACTGCCGACAAAAAGAATTTAGATTTAAGTGTTTCAATTAAAAAACAACCGGGTTCGATTAAAGCAGACAAAAAATTATTGGCACAAGTATTAAATAATTTAGTTGATAATGCAATAAAATTTACCAAACAAGGTGAAGTGAGAATTGAAATAGATGAAAAAGAAATAGATTCTATAAAATATGGTGTGGTTAGGGTAATTGACACAGGAATTGGAATTCCGGAAGAATGCATAAATTTTATATTTGAGGAATTTCGTCAGTTAAGCGAAGGACTAACCAGGAATTTTGAAGGTGTGGGACTTGGCTTAACCATTACAAAAAGTTTTGTCGAATTATTGAACGGCAAAATAGAAGTTCAAAGTAAAATTAATAAAGGTTCTGAGTTTAGTGTGATGTTCCCGGTTTATGAAAAATCCGAATATATTCAGACAAAGGATGAACCCCAAAATATTTATGAAATTAAAGAATCTCAGATTCAAGCACATATTAATGAAAAATTTTTGTTAGTAGAAGACGATGAAATAAGCATTGAGGTAACCAAAAGATTTCTTGAAAATAATTTCCGAATAGATTTTTGTAGTGACGGCGAAACAGCGATATTAAAAGCAAAAGAAAATTTTTATTCATTAATTTTGATGGATATAAAATTGGAAGGCAAATTAAACGGTTTGGAAACGGCAAAAAGAATTAGAGAGATTAAAAGCTATAAAGACATACCAATTGTTGCATTAACTGCATTTGCAATGAAAGAGGATGAAAAGGAAATATTATCAGGGGCATGCACTCAATACATATCAAAACCCTTCAACAAACAAACTTTAATAAGTACTATTATTACTGCTTTGGAATGTTCTGCAAAAACTACAAATCATTAATTTTATAGATAACTTTATACTTTAAATTAATGTTAAGTCATAAAAACAAATAAAAGAAAAATGAAATCGAATTTTATAGAAAGAAAGAAAATCCTTTTAAATGATTCACAAAGTAAAATGCTAATCAGTGGTTGGAGCGAAAAAATATTACAGAATACTATTGTTGAAAATATCTCATATAACTCTGATGGATTAAAAGTAAAAGGCTATTTGGCATATCCAAAAGATACAAGTAAAAAATACCCTTGTTTAATATGGAACAGGGGAGGATACGGTGACAATGGAGCAATTGATATTTTTAACGCCAGGGGAATGTTCGGAAATATTGCAAATGAAGGGTATGTTGTTTTTGCATCTCACTACAGGGGAAATTTTGGAAGTGAAGGTCTTGATGAATTGGGAGGAGAAGATGTTAACGATGTGTTAAATCTTGTTCCTCTTGCGGATGAACTTGAGTTTGCCGATAAAAATATTTGGGGTATGGAAGGTTGGAGTAGAGGGGGAATGATGACTTACCTGTCTCTATCAAAGAGCAAAGTTAATTTTAAAGCGGTTATGATTGTGGGTGGTGTATCCAATCTTCATTGCAGTGAAAAAGATAGTCCGTATATAAAATTAGTAAGTGAAAAAATATTCCCGGGACTTCCGGTTGAAAAATTTTCCGGTGAATGCGAAAAGCGTTCGGTAACAAGCTTTATAAATAAACTACCCAAAGACACACATTATTTATTGCTTCACGGTACAGCCGACGAAAGTGTTGCACCTATGGATACCATAAATTTAGCAGGAGAATTTCAAAAGGAAAATTTGCATTATAGATTAGTTATGTTTGAGGAAGGTGATCATTTCTTAAGGAAGCACAGGAAAGAAGTAAGTGAATTGAGAAAGATGTGGTTTAAAAAGTATTTGTAAATTTTAAAAACCATTCCCTAAAAGATTGACAGACCCACTGTCTTTTTCCTTGGTTGTCACGGACTATTCCGTGACAAAGAAGTGAAATCAGAACAGGCAGTAACAGCCTTACAAAATTAATCTACAGTAATTGAAAAAGGAGTAAAATTTGTGTCTTTGTCGTAATAATCTTCTTGTTCTTTTCTTTTAAGAAAACCCACAACTTTATATGTAACCGGTGTTGCAACCACTTCCCAACTTACCTTCAAAACATAATTGGTAAGCATAACAGTAATTAAAAGATCGTTTGGCCAAAATCCGTAAAAAGCCAATGGATAAAAAATTAAAGAGTCCATCATTTCACCCGCAATTGTCGAACCGATTGTTCTCATCCAAAGGAATTTACCGCTTGTGAATAATTTCATTTTTGCGAGTACGAATGAATTAACAAACTCACCTGAGAAAAAAGCGAGTAATGATGCAAGTACAATTCTCCAAGTTTGACCAAATACAGTTTCGTAGGCAGCCTGGTGAATCCACCCCTGTGCAGGAGGAAGTTTTATAACAACCCAAGCCATAAATGATGCAAAACCCAAAGCACCAAATCCTGCCCAAACAACTTTTCTAGAACGGGCGTATCCGTAAACTTCCGTAAGTATATCGTTAAAGAAATAACTTATAGGAAAAAACAGGATACCTGCACCGAATGAAAAACCCAAAATTGTTACAACTTTTTCAGCACCTATCAGATTTGTGGAGAGCAAAATCGTAACGAAAGCCGCCATTATTAGATCATAATATTTATACTTGTGTGGTTGGTTTTGCATAAGACCGATATTTAATAAAACTAATTCTATAATTATGAATATAATATTAACGAAACAAGATGAAATCAAAAATAATTATCTTTGTGTTTAGCAATATGTAAATTTTAATTTTGTTATATTTTATTAAAACTATATAAATCACTAGAATTAAAATGTTGATAAAAAAAATATCCGGATTTTTCATACATGTTGGATATATCTATCTGGCTTTTACAACTTTAGTAGTTATTGGTTTACTCTTTGGTCTAATCGAAATAATTGAGTCAGTATTATTGAATAATTTTCCTTTAATTACATCAAAATGGTTTTATATAAGTAGAGGAATAATATCTATAGTATTAATAGTTACTTGGGCTTTATGGACAATCTACTCCTATCGTAAATTTTACCAAAAAAAGCTGGAAAGTACCGAGGCACGTTATCAAGATATTTTAGAGAATTCCGCCGATGCGATACTTACCATTGATGACAATCAGATTATTAAAACCTGGAACAAAGGAGCTGAACAAATTTTTGAATGGAGAAAAAAAGAAATAATAGAACAACCGATTAATAAAATTGTACCTGAAAATTTAGATGCAATAAATAAAATGCAGTCTCTTTTTAAACGTGTGAAAAGTGAAAATTATATTAAAAACTATGAAACGGAGTTGATAACAAAACAGGGAAATGTAATACTTGTGCAATTAACACAAACAGTTATTAAAAATGAGCTGGGAAATATAATAGGAAGCTCAATAATTATGCGCGACATAACAGAACTCCGTATGCAAAACGAACACATGCAACACTCTGAACGTCTTTCAGCACTTGGGCATATGGCAGCAGGTGTTGCACACGAAGTAGGCAATCCTCTCACAGCCATATCTTCAATTGTTCAGTTACTTCAAAGAAGGTCTAAAGAAAAATTCTTTATAGATTATTTGCAGAAAATGAGGTTGCATATAAACCGTATTACAAAAATAATGAGAGAATTGGTAGACTTTTCCAGACCCTCATCAGATAATATGGTAGATGTTGATATAAATAATGTTATTGAGTCGGCAGTAGGTTTGTTAAAGTATGATGCACAGTTTAGATATATTAAATTTAATTTAAAGCTTGAAAAAGATTTACAAAACATCTTTACTAATTCCGATAATATTCATCAGGTTATGATAAATCTTCTTCTAAACTCTGCATACGCTATGAAAAATGTAGAAGATCCTCAAATAGACATTATTACAAGAACTTCTAAAGGTTTTATAAGTATATTGGTGGAAGATAACGGTGTTGGAATGTCCAGGGAAATAATTAAAAGAATATTTGAACCTTTTTTTACAACAAAACCTGTTGGAAGCGGAACCGGTTTAGGGCTCTCTGTCAGCCTTGGAATTATTACTAAATTAGGTGGAACAATTAGTGTAAAATCCGAATTAAAGTCCGGTACTACATTCACAATCAGATTACCAATTAGAGAGAAAATAAATGAACGGATCAATTTTAATAGTTGACGATGAACAAGAAATTAGGGATTCACTCTCTATTATATTGCAAGATGAAGGTTATGATTGCACTACTGCAGAAAATGCTGAGTCAGCTTTGGTTGCTTTAGAGAAAGGAAATATTGACATAGTAATTAGCGATATTCGCATGCCGGGAATTGACGGCATAGAACTATTGGAAAAAACGTTAGAGATTGCACCCCAAACTATTGTAGTTTTAATTACTGCTTATGCATCAGTTGAAACGGCAGTTCAAGCACTTCGTAAAGGTGCTTATGATTATATACTTAAACCCTTGGATTTTGACGAAGTAACAATTCGAATTAAAAATTTATTAAAACACAGTCAATTGATTCTTGAAAACAGGGCTCTTAATAAACAAATTGATAAAAATTTCAATTTCAATTCAATTATTGGTAATAGTCCTGTAATGCAAAACATTTATAAAATGATTAAAAGAGTCAGCAAATCAAATACAAATATATTAATAACCGGTCCTACAGGCACCGGAAAAGAATTGGTTGCACGTGCTATTCATTTTAACAGCGACAGAGCTAATAGACCATTTATCCCTATTAATTGTGGAGCCGTACCGGAAAGTTTGTGGGAGTCTGAATTTTTCGGACACAAGAAAGGTTCGTTTACCGGGGCAATAAATAATTACAACGGCGTTTTTAAATCAGCCAATACAGGAACACTTTTCTTAGATGAAATTTCTGAAATCCCTGAAAATATACAAGTAAGGCTATTGAGAGTAATTCAGGAAAAAGAAGTTAAACCCTTGGGTTCAGATTCCTTTTTTAAAGTAGATGTAAGAATAGTAGCTGCAAGTAACAAAGACTTAAAAAAAAGAATTTCCGAAGGATTGTTTAGAGAGGATTTATACTACCGCTTAAACATTGTTGAAATTGAGATGCCCTCTCTTTCCGAAAGAAAGGAGGATATACCTCTTTTAATAAATCATTTTATAGAAAAATATAATGATGAACTTTATCGTAATGTAAAATTGGTTACAAATGAAGCAATGAACTTATTAATAAATAATGAATGGAGAGGTAATATAAGGGAATTAGAAAATTGTATTGAAAGATCAATTCTTTTAAGTGAGGGAGATAAAATAACAGTAAATGACCTTCCGGCTACTCTAAGGGGTTTGAATAATATACAACTTCATTTTCCGGATAAACTATCGGAAGCCCTTGGTTCTTATGAGAAATATCACATTCAACAAATATTAAAAAGGACCAATGGCAACCGCGCTCAAACAGCATTAATTTTGGGTATTGATACCTCCACACTTTATCGTAAAATGCAAAGATACTCTATAGAAGTGGAATAAAATTATTTCATTATCATAGGAGTAGAATAGAAATAAGATTTCTTCAACTCAACATATAAATTAAAATTTATATTTAAAGTATCAGCTACTTGAATCAAACCAAATAATTTGGAAGGTGGGTCAACGTTAAAATCACGCATTGATATCGATTTGTTTCCTTTTAAATAAAATGTACTATCGGAAAGTTCTCTAATATTAAAATCTATTTTCATATTATTACTTTTACCGGCAACGGTTAAAACACCCGTAATATTTGCATTAAAATTTTGTTTAGAACCACCTGATTTTTCTATATTATTTATTTTAACCAATTTAAAATTAATTGTAGGATATTTATCATATTTAAGAGCTTCATACATATCTGAATTCAACATCTTCGATCCACTATCAAAAGACTTAACATAAACAGAAATATCAGCATAATAAGTGCTATCGTCTAAATTGTTATTGATAATAAAAGCTCCGTTTCCTTTAAGTGAAGCAGAACTAAAATAAAAAGTATTAATTGTAGATGTACCTCTAAATTCAATAGTACTTTTAGACAACAAATTAAAATCTAAAAAAGAAACACTATCATTACTTTGACCTATTATGCTGATACTTCCTAGAAACAACCCTATAATTAATAATAATTTCATTTTATTTAAATTCACTTAAATATTAAATCATAAGAAATCGTTATATATTTGTCGGTTTTTAGTACTCCAAACATAAAAGACGGTGGATCAATATTATAATCTTTCATATTTAACAATTTGCTTCCCTTAAAACGCATTGTACCGTCGGGCAAATAACGTGCTACAACTTTTAGGTCTATAGCTTTTTTAACACCGGCAACTGTTAATTCACCCGTTGTATTAAGTAGATACCAATTTTTACCTGAGTCCGGAAGAACAGTACTTTTGTAATTAGTTAATTCATAAACAATATTTTTATATTCTTCTTCTTTCATAGCCTCATATAAGTTGTCATCCAAATCTTCATTATCACTTTTAAGACTGTTTACAGGGATAATCATTTTCATACTTAATTTTGCACCATTTTTATTTGTAATAAAATCCACAAATTTATCAGAGTTAGATTTCATTTCAACTATTATTTTATTACTTGTAGATGTATAATCGTGCAGTGTAGATGTTCCGTCTAACCATAGTTTACTTCCGGGTTGAAGTGTAAACACTCTTTGATTTAATGTTTGATCTTGAGTTGAAGCGGGTATTGTTACGGTTTGTGTTTCTTGAGCTACAACAGGTATTGTTATAAATAATAATAACGATAAAATAAAATTTTTAATCTTTTCCATTATATCCTCCAAATATCGAATTTAAAATATTTCTATTATAGATTGACCAAACACCGTACCACAATTCAAACTATCTAAAAACCTCTGAGACATAAGAAAATAAGTTCTTACACAATGCATATTTGCACGAAATAATTTATAGAAAAATGCATGAACGCATTATTTCATAAATATCCATCTATTTATAAATCTAAGAATACTTGTAAGAATGTTACGATACGATATAAAAAAAGGATATTCATAAATTTTATTTTCTGGTCTCATTTTTGAATTAGACTTATCAGCAATCAGTTTTAACTAATAATGGAGGTACTATCATGAAACGAATTATATTTTTTATGAATATTGTAATTATAGCACTTTTGTTTTCCACAACTAATTACGCTCAATTGGGAAACAACCGTGATTTACAATATTATCGTTTCCCTGATCAAAGAGGGCTTAATACATTTGAGACATCTAAATATAATACTGTAAAATTTGAAGGCTTAAAAGTAGTTGTAGGAGTTTCTTCAACAATCCAGTTCCAGGGATTAAGCCAAAGCAACAACGCAGCATTTAAAGATAACGGTTCAGGTAAAAATGTAAACCAATTGATCAAATTAGGGAAGGATTTTAATTTGGCTACAGCCAATCTTGACATTAATGTACAACTTGCTGATGGTTTAAGAATGTACTTAGGTACTTATCTTACATCAAGGCATCACCTTGAAGCATGGGTTAAGGGAGGATACATACAAATAGATAAACTTGATTTTATAAGCAAAGGGTTTTTAAAGAATCTTATGAAATCGGTTAC
>DRJC01000074.1 GCA_011052365.1 Ignavibacteria bacterium | reverse complement strand
CGAAGAATTAGAAGTTGAGCTGAATATTTTTACTAATATTGATGGGGCTAAATTAAATTTTCAGAAACCTGATCAAAAAGATTTAAGGCTTTTAAGTTTACAGGACGCTAAAGATTTGTATAATAAAAATATTTTTCCTCCCGGCAGTATGGGACCCAAAATAAAATCGGCAATAAATTTTATAGAAGGCGGGGGTCAAAAAGTCCGTATTACAAAAGCAGAGCTATATAATGAAACGTTGAAAGGCAATGCGGGAACAACTATTGTAAATACGAAATTACACTAATCCGGAAGAACAAGTATGGCAATAGCCGAAAACATCGGCTACGATACCACAGGCAAACCGACCGGTAATAACGAATTGGAAGTTATCGAAAAAAAGTTGAAACGATTTATTGATTATATCATTGAAACGGAAAAACTATGAAAAATAAATTAAGTAAATCAAACAAAACAATATTTGAACAGATAAAACAGACAGACGAAAACGGAAATGAGTTTTGGAATTCTCGTAAGTTTGCAAAAGCCATTGAATATACCGATTACCGAAATTTTTTAAAAGTTGTTGATAAAGCAATAATTGCCTGCAAAAAAAGCGGTTATAAGCCAAATTATCATATTGTTGAGTTCAACGATATGATAGAAGTTGGCAAAGGTGCTAAAAGACCCACAAAAAGTTTAAAACTTTCTCGTTATGCTTGTTATCTTATCGTTCAAAATGCTGACCCAAGCAAAGAAATTGTTGCACAAGGTCAAACTTATTTTGCCGTGCAAACCCGCTTGCAAGAAATAAGAAAAATCTTTCTCGTAAATTATTCAAAAATTGAAAGAAGATTAGACCCTCATTTCTATTCACCTAAATTAAATTACCAGAAACCTGATCAAAAAGATTTAAGACTTTTAAGCTTACAAGAAACTAAAGATTAGTATAATGAAACGTTGAAAGGCAATGCGGGAACAACTATTGTAAATACGAAATAGAATATAGTTTTAAAAACATTACAACAGCATTGCAAATAAAGCGTTAACTCAAAACAGTAAACTAACTTTACCCGACAACTTTAAATTAACTGCCCGCTGTCTTTTGAATTGTTCCGCTTGTGAAACGGTCAATCTGTCAAAAAACAAAAAAACTTGAATAACCCCCTGAATTAAAAATACGTTGTTACCGCAAACTCAAACTGATTAAGGAATATTTCTTTAATTACCGTAATGTTGTTTTGTTCATAAAACAATAACATTGCTTTTTTGTATTCCACGCTCTCAACCGTACGAAAAGATATCGGACAATGTTTATAATTTATCATAACGGCATTACTTACAATTCTTGAAGTTCGCTTATTTCCGTCAACAAAAGGCTGAATGTAAGCGATTAAAACCAAAGTTAACAATGCTTTTTCAAAAACATTTTCCTTCCGGTTTACCAATTTGCACATAGCGGAAAGCGATTCCTTTATTTGAAATTCGTTATCCAACGGACTATAATTTGTTCCGGAAATTCCAACTCTTCGCTTACGTACGTTTTTATCAACACCGAGTTCTTTTATTAAAATACTATGAATATCTTCGATTTTACCAACCGTTAAAGGGAAAAAATAATCAGGGGTTTCAATAATAAAATCTAGTGCTTCCTTGTGATTCAAAAGCATAATTGCTTCTTCTTTTGTTTTACCCGATGCTGTTTTTTTTTCTTTCAGCAGTCGTTCGGTTTCCAACAATGAATATGTGTTGCCTTCTATTTGAGAAGATTTCCAACTCAAATCTATTGCCAGCCGCTCCAATTCTTTTCTATATTCCAATTGAGATAATTCATTAATATTTTGACTGTATATTTTTTGCAGTTCAGATAATTTATCATTTTCTTGTTTTGTAAATAAATTAACTTTACTTAAAATATCAGAAATTAAAGAAATGTTGAAATGTTTATTGATTATCCTTTCGTCAATTTCTTCTTTGAAATATTCTTTCGTATCAACTTTTTGAAATACTTTGTAAAAAGGTGAAATACTATATTTTGTAGATTTCCCTTTCCCTTCAGAGATTATCAAGTTTTCAGAAAGTAATTTCTGCAAAATCCGTTTAAGCGTTGCAAAACTTTTCGAAGTCTCTATTCCATTAAAAATTTCGCTTGAAGAATTTTTGGGGTTATTTTGTAAATATTTTATTATTTCATCTTTCATATTTTTTTTTCGGATCACAATTATTAAAGTTCCGGCTCATAATTTAATAAATCTGAGCCGTATTTGCACATATTTTGAGCCGTATTATTTGCGTCGCTTAAACCGCAATAAATTTTATAGAAGGCGGGGGTTAAAAAGTCCGTATTAAAAAAAAGAGTTATATAATGAATCATTAAAAGGCAATGCCGGAACAACTAACGTATAGTCAAAATAGAATATAGTTTACAAAACATTGTAACAAATTGTCTAAAAATGTGTAAATAGTTATTAATTTTTTTAATAAGCATCTTTTCTAAGATCAATTGAAATCACAAAAACAATATTGTCTTCTTCATTTATAATATAAAATAATCTATATTTTCCTATCCTATATCTCCACGTTTCGGGTTTATAATTAGCCAACTTTTTTATATTATTTCCGTAATGAGGTTCATCTTTTAACTGAGGATAGACATATTGAGTAAGTTTTTTTTTAATGAATGATTTATCTCTTTCTGATATTTTATTAATTATTTTCATAAATTCATCTGTTTCAAATATCTTATATTTATTCAACAAATTTACCTTTTTTTGATTTTATATCAGACAATCCTCTTTTTAGACTTTTATTTAACTCTGAATTATTGTTAATTTCTTCCATTTCAAATTCATCAACATAAATATTATGTTCAATAAATCGTTTAACTGCAGTTTCAATAAAATTTGAAATTGGTCTATTATCTCTTTCAGCAAGATTTTTGTACTTTTTATAGTTTTCTTCGCTTAAACGAAGTGTAATTGTTTTAGACATTATTTTTCCTTTGAATGATATTCATTTATATGAATTCTAATATGTTCAAATGTTTGCAAATTGTCAACAGATTTTTTAATGGGTAAAACTATTTGTATAACAAAAGCAGAATTATATAATGAAACATTAAAAGGGAATGCAGGTACGACTATTGTAAAAACAAAATAGAACATCGCATACTAAACATTGTAGCAAATTGGCTAACGGTGTTCGGTTTGAAGGGTTGTACTACCGTGTAAACATCTCGATGAGAATTTTATGCAATTTAAGTTGTGTCCTTTTATTTATTACATCTATTTTTTTTACTATACGTTTTTTATCAATTGTACGAATTTGATCTAGTACTATTTGACCTTGCCTACCCTGTACTCTGCAATTAATTCTGGTCGGATAATTTCTTTTTGTTGAAGTTAGCGGGGCTACGATTAAAGTAGAAATGTTTCTATTCATTTCATTTGGAGAAACTATAACACAAGGGCGAGTTTTTTTTATCTCACTACCGATAGTAGTATCTAAATTAATTAAGCAGACCTCATATCTCAAGTAATTCAATCCCAGGTCCACTCTTGTTCATCCCATAGTGATTGGTCCCTTAAAAAATCCTTATCTAAAAGAGAGTCATCATTGTTTTCTCTCATTTTACTGAAAGCTAAATCCCAATTCTTTCTGG
>DRJC01000073.1 GCA_011052365.1 Ignavibacteria bacterium | reverse complement strand
GAGTATGACCTTGACTTTGTAATAAACGGAAGAGCAAAACATCTTTACAGCATATACAGAAAAATGATTAGAAGGAACAGACCTTTTGAGGAGATTTATGATCTTTTTGCTGTTAGAGTAATTCTAAATACTGAAGATAAAAATGATTGTTACACTACATTAGGTGTTGTTAACCAGTTTTATATGCCTATTCCCGATAGATTTAAAGATTATATCTCAATTCCGAAATCAAATAATTATCAGTCAATTCATACAACTGTTGTTGGTCCCGACGGACGGTTGGTAGAAGTTCAGATAAGAACTATGCAGATGCACGAAGTGGCTGAAAAAGGTGTGGCGGCACATTGGCGTTATAAAGAGAATATGACTGCTACAGACAAAGATCTTGAAAATTGGGTCAATTGGATACGAGAAATTTTTGAATCTGCTACAAAAGACGAAGCAAGAAAAGAATTATTGGAAAGCTTCAAGTTAAATCTTTATCAATATGAAATATATGTATTTACACCGAAAGGAGAATTAAGAAGATTACCTGCTAATTCCACACCTGTTGATTTTGCTTTTGACATTCACAGTAAAGTAGGCTTCCATTGTATCGGAGCAAAGGTAAATGATAAAATAGTACCTTTAGATACAACCTTACACAGTGGAGATCAAGTTGATATTATAACATCAAAGAATCAACATCCAAATAAAAACTGGATGAAATTTTTAACTACTCATAAAGCAAAAACTGCCGTTAGAAAATGGATAAATAAAGAAGAAGAAGAAATAGTAGAAGCAGGAAAAAGATTGTGGGAAAAGAAAACTAAAAAAATGAAACTATCTTTTTCCGAAAATGATATTAATAAACTCATCGCAAAATTAAAATTTGATAATTCAAGACATTTCTATAAATCCATTGCACAGGGTAAAATAAACATAAATGAAATATTAACGGCAACTATCACACAGGAAGAAAAAGCACAAGCCCCGGAATTAAAATTTGAGAAATTTACAGATATTGCAAGGGGACAAAGAGGAAGTGTAATTGTTGATGGCGACAATAAAGGAATACTTTATTCATACCCAAAATGTTGTAATCCAATACCCGGTGACCCGATTATAGGATTTATTACAATTGGAGAAGGTATAAAAATTCATAAGAAAACTTGCACTAATTTGCTGAACCTATCCAAAGAAGATTCAACTAAATTGGTTCCTGTTCAGTGGCCTGCTTCTGAAGATTCATTATTTGTTGCCGGATTAACTGTAAAAGGTGAAGATACTCCGGGTATATTAAATGATATATCACACACAATTGTCACCTATCAAAATACTAATATCAAATCAATAAATATTAGTACTAACGCATCTACCTTTGAAGGTAGCGTAACTGTCTACGTGCATAACTTGGAACATCTTTCACGTATAGTTGAAAGACTTAAAAAATTGAAAGGTGTTTATTCAGTTGAAAGATTTGAGCAGTCGTAAATGAGCGAAAGTCTGAATCTAAAAAGAATACTTGCTGTAGATTATGGGACAAAGAGGGTGGGGCTTGCATTAACGGATCCTTTGCTAACGTTTGCTTATCCATTTAAAACATTAATAAATAATAAAAACTTTTGGAAACAATTAAAAGAAATAATGGATGAAAAAGGTGTTACTAAGATAATTCTTGGTTACCCAGTACGTGAAGACGGAAAAGAATCAATACTGATTCCGGAAATAAATAAATTTAAAGAAAAGTTAAAAAAAATGTTTAATATCGATATTATTTTGTGGGATGAAATTTATACTTCAAGGATTGCTGAAAAAAGAATTATAGAAACTCGAACAAAGAAAAAAGACAGAAGAGACAAGGGATTAATTGACAGTAATGCCGCTGCAATTATGCTGCAAGAATATCTCGATTCAAAACAATAAAAAAAACAAATAATAAAATAATTGACATTTATAACTCGAAAAAGTATTTTCAATGTATAAATTAAACAAATAAATGGGAGCAACTACATGACACTGGACGCACTCGGAATGGTTGAAACAAAAGGTTTGGTTGGATCAATTGAAGCTGCAGATGCAATGGTAAAAGCAGCAAAAGTAGAATTACTCGGTAAAGAGACAATTGGTGGCGGCTATGTAACCGTAATGGTACGAGGTGATGTTGGTGCGGTTAAAGCCGCAACAGATGCCGGTGCAGCGGCAGCGCAGAGGGTCGGTGAACTTGTGTCTGTCCATGTAATCCCTCGTCCTCACGCAGAAGTAGAAAACATTCTTCCAAAAAGAAAGTAAGATATTATGTCAACGGCTTTGGGGTTAGTTGAAACAAGGGGATTAGTAGCTGCAATTGAAGCAGCCGATGCAATGCTAAAAGCTGCCAATGTTAAGCTTATCGGAAAAGAAGTTACAAAAGCTGCCTTAATTACAATTAAAGTTACCGGTGATGTTGCTGCTGTTAAATCCGCTGTTGATGCCGGAGCAGCCGCAGCTAATAGAGTAGGGGAAGTCGTTTCTACTCACGTTATTCCTCAGCCTGATAAACAAATCGTTGTAATAATTCCTGAATTAGACAACAATAAAATTATCCCGCAAACGAAAACAGAAGTTAAAGAAAAAGAAAAACCCGTTAGGAAGCAAGAACCGGAAAAGAAACCGATAATAGAAATTAAATCGGAACCAAAAGAAGAGAAACCAAAAACGGAAACAGCATTAGATACAATAGCAAGACTAAGGAGTGAAGCTTTAGGCGAAGAAAATGCTGATCAAGAAAAGTCTACTGATGAATCAATGGAAGTTTCGGAAGAGAAAAAACCATCTTTAATAAATTTAGGAAATCTCGAATCTTTAAATGTTCATCAATTAAGAAAATTAGCCAGAAATACAGAAGGCTTTCCTATCCAAGGAAGGGAAATTTCCCGTGCAAACCGCAATACTTTGTTGGAATATTTTAGAATTCTCTAATAGTAATTTTATTTTAAAAACTTCCGTTGTTCACATCTTTTATAAATTTTATTACACCGTTCATATAAACTTCCTGGTCATCCCACATTGATAAGTGGCTGCCGTTCGGACAGTATAAATACCTACCGTTCTGCACCAACTCACTTATCTCTTTCATATCTTCAGGGTTCATTGTATCATATTTTGCACCGATAGCTAATGTAGGAACATAAATATTTTTTAGTCTGTCTGTAATTGTCCAGCCTTTTAAATTACCACCGGGAACAAATTCACTGGGACCTTGCATGAATTCATAAATATGTTGATTAGCGTGTTTAAAACTTCGTAGAACAGGTTCGGGCCATTCGTCCATTCTTAAAATATGTTTTTTATAATATTCATTAAATACCATATTTAAATAAACCGGGTTTTGGAAATCTTTTTTATCTTCATAATATTTTAATGAATCCAAAAGGGAGGGGCGTAGTTGGTTTCTTAATTT
>DRJC01000072.1 GCA_011052365.1 Ignavibacteria bacterium | reverse complement strand
GTTCTTCGCTGGGAATATACACCCGGTTCGGTTTTGTTTTTTGTGTGGACTCAAACACGAACCGGCTTTGAAGACAACGGTAAATTTCAATTCGGTCGTTCATTCAGTAATTTATTAAATCTTCACCCCGATAATATCTTCCTAATTAAATTCTCATATTGGCTTAATATGTAATTATAATATTATTTATGAGAACCAATTAAGGGCACAACCCCTGTGCCCTTGTAATTTCTATTTTTGTATATTTGTAGATATAAAATTTTTCTGCCCACGTAGCTCAGCAGGATACCTGCCCGACTTGTGTCGGTCAAGGCAGGGAGCAACGGTTTGTGTAGAACAATAGTTTTTTATAAAAGTGTTAAAAATTTTAAGCCCACGTAGCTCAGCAGGATAGAGCAACGGTTTCCTAAACCGTAGGTCACGTGTTCGAATCACGTCGTGGGTACAAAGTTAAGCGCAACGGTTTCTCCGTTCATCATCCGGCAGAGAGCCGGATAATGAACGAGATCTCGTCCCTTGGGGACGGACTAAACCGTAGGTCGGAGGTTCGAATCCTCTCCGGGGTACAAAATTTAGAGCAATGATTTGTGAAAATGAATGAGTTATTTTATGTATATGTATTAAAAAGTATCAATTTTGATAAATCATATGTTGGTTTTACTAATAACTTGAATAGGAGGTTAACGGAACACAATAAAGGTAAATCAAAATATACGAATATATATAAACCTTGGAAGGTGGTTTATAAAGAAGAATATAACACCAGAAAAGAGGCAAGGAAAAGAGAAAAATATCTAAAATCTTCTGCAGGGAGAAGATTTTTAAAGGAAATAATCAAGTAAATTCTGCCCACGTAGCTCAGCAGGATACCTGCCCGACTTGCGTCAGTCAAGGCGGGGAGCAACGGTTTCTCCGTGGTACCAAACCATACGTTACGTGTTCTCCCCAACGTATGAATTTCCAAAACACATAAAAGTTTTTTTATTTTAATTGCTCAAATTAGGAAAGGTTATCTGTACTCATATCTCATGTGCAGGCTTTAATTTGTACCATACATGTAAAATTATTTAATTCAAATTTTTAAATAATTTAAAAATATCCTTAAATACAGTTTAATGTTATCAGCCATTTTTAACCAAATCTTTAATATTTCTTTATGGCATATTTATTGTATTATGCAGCAGGCAAGATTATATACATTTAATCTTTATACAATATATTATTAACAATTATAAGGAGTTAAAATTATGTCAAAAGATCCAATTTGCGGTATGGAAGTTAATGAGTCTGAAGTATCTAATAAGAGTGAGTATGAAGGAAAATCTTATTATTTCTGTTCCTCTTCTTGCAAAGCAGAGTTCGATGCAGAACCGGAAAAATACATCATAAAAGAAGATTCCTCAGAACACCATCACGATCATTAGGAAAAGTTTTTTTATTCAAAAAAAAAACTTAATTAATTTATTGATTGGTATACCTAAAAATACAGATAAACATCTTGGTATTGCATTCAATATTTTATGATGAAAATTTGATGTTGAAAAAAGGTGTTCCAAAAGTAAAATATATTTTACTTGAGGAACACCTGAATATTTACATCGAAAGATGTTGTACAGGGGGTGAAATAGCAACATTTATAATAAAAGTAATAAAAATTGCTACAATTATAAGATATCCCCATACCACAGTTTTTCTTATCAGCGAATAATCATCTTTTTTAGAATCTATATATGGCAATAGAACAAGACCTAATGTTATGAATAGAGGCAGAATTAATAAAGTACTGAGTCCAAGCCAATCTTCAAATTGATAGAGAACTAAAAATAACCATGGCGGCTTTGTTATTTCAACTCCCGAATACGGTCCTGGGTATAACACAGCAGGGAATTGCATAGCGAGGTAACCGATAAATCCATAAATAACGAAACTCCATGCGAATATTTTCTTTACATGTTCAGAAAAAGTAATTGTCCGTGTAGTTTCTTTTCCGGGTAAAGGAGATAACCCATTTAATTTCATTAAAATCAAATGCGGTATCAAAAATATAAGTAGAAGAAGTGGCAACACTAATGTATGAGTTACAAACATCCTCATTACTACAGCAGTCCCTGAAACAAACTCTGCCAGTAACGGTCCGAAGACAGGAAGCAACTCTAATGCTTCAATTGAATGCTGAAAAGCTTCATAACCTTCCTGATCCCATTTAACTACTGTTCCTGAAAAAAAGAAGACAAATGTTATTAAAAACAAAACTATTCCGAAGAACCAGTTTAACTTCCTTTTTCCTCTATATGACCCGGTAAAAATAATTCTTGACATGTGCAGTATTATTAAAAACATTACTGCTTCGGCAAGCCACCGGTGAAATGACCGTAACCAAAACCCCCATGGATTGGAAGCTAATTCCCAAACACTTTGGTTTGCTTGATTCACCGTCGGTGTAATAAAAAATGCCATTATTATTCCCGTTATTATTAATAGTGCAAATCCGGTAAGAGTAACACCACCAACAGTATATCCGAACTTCTTTGCATGTTCCGGAACGGGATAGTTGAAATCTTTTAAGCTCCAATTTTTTTCATTCTGTTCTTTGTTTTCAGCCATTTGTTACCTCTTTTTCTTTTTAGGTATATAAAAGAATGCTAAACCTGCAATGATAGAGGCTAAACTAAGAGCTTTTATAACAGTTGGTACGGTACTTTCTTCTACATCATCATGAATCTCGGCAAAATCTTTTTTCATCGTTTTTAGCTCTTCTACTTGTTTAAGACTGTCGCTATATTCGTGATCGTCATCTCGATTCATTATAGTAGTAGCAGTTACTTTTTTAACTTCCTTTTTATCGCCATGAGGTGTAATTGCAACCGGCGCTAGAAAAATTAAAATTATAGTAACATATATTATTTTATTTAACATATTATTTCTCCTTAAATAATTTTATAAATAATATCATTGATATCAACCAAATTTTAAAAGAATTCAGTTGGTTAAAAAGCAAGGATTTAATAATAAAAAACATGATATCTCAATCGATAAACATTACCTAATTGAAAATGTTTTGAATGAAACATGTTTTATTGTCTGTTTAAAGAAAACTCATTTATAAAAAATTTTCTTCTTCCGACTTTATATTCGTATGAGAATTTTAGGTAAAGTGTTTTATTATTCCTTGTGTTTTTAAACTTTTTTTAAATCAAAAACAGGGAATTTAATTTGTAAAGTTTATTCGAAATTTTTATCGGCGAAAAAGAAATCCTTTCCACTAATTTAGAAATTAGTTTCTTTTCTGAAAGATGTTCCTCTATTAGAGGAATTAAATTAGGTGAAATTAAAGCTTGTTTATAAAAACTATTTTTATCATTGTGAATATTAACGATAAAAATAGAAATTCCCGGCTCCTCACAATCATCAATTCCGTTACGAACATTAAAATTATTTAGTGTGTTATTATCGTAATGTTTTTCAATTCTATTTAATTCCACACTTAGGGGTATTTCAAATTCATTAAGTGATATCTGGCATATTGCTTCGCCTAAAGGTGCCGAAATAAAACTTATCAGCAAAATAGAAATAAGGATTTTACTTTTTAATAATTTTAAACTGAGTCGCATCTAAATAGATAGTTTCTTAATAAAAAAGAATTTTATATAAGTATAAAATTCAAGAATATAGTTTAGTATACTGCTCACAAAAAGTCAAGATAAAAATGATATAGACGAATTGTGCCATAATAAATGTAACTGAAAAAAACATTAGATTAATTTTGTGCTGTTTGCTCCCACAACTGGAAATATACCACTCGTTTACTGAGGAACATAATTAGGTAAAATTTTGTTTTATAAAAAAATAACTTTTTATTTATGAGTCGAACCTGCCTGCACGTAGTTCCGCCTCCCAAAGTCCTACGGCGGACAGGCGTTTCGGCATAGGCAGGTCTAAAAAGGTTAATTATAAGAAAATTGGGTTAAAATTTTTAGCAAAAATAAAACATAATTTTGTTCAACATACCTTT
>DRJC01000071.1 GCA_011052365.1 Ignavibacteria bacterium | reverse complement strand
ATAAAAAGAAATATACGGTACAACTGCGGATGCAGTTGAATTTAGGAATGTTGAATATGTGTAATTGAACTGCTCCCGCAGTTCGGATTTGTTTTGTTTATCTAGTCTACGGACTTCGTCCATAGCTATTATAAATTGAAGTGCTATCGCACTTCCGGCATTTTTGGATATTCGTTTTTCTTGGTTGTTATGCCTGTCTCGTTTTCTTTACAGGGAAAAACAAAAATATTGTTGAGGATAATGTAGGAATCTCAATGGGTGAAATTAGGTTAACCCCCGTTAGATATATTATTTTAAAATAATGATAAGAATTTATTACGATTATCTAACGGGGTCAATTATTATATTAGCACATCAAAATATTATTTAGCCCACTTTTCGGCATCTTAAAATTCTATAATAATTTTTTTAAATTATATAAAAGATATTAAGCATAATTAAATAACTTTAAGATTAACATAAAAATAATTAAGGAGAAAAAAATGAAAAGAGAACAATTTGAAATAGAGGGAATGACTTGCGAACATTGTGTAAAATCGGTTCAAAAAGAATTGTCAAAATTAGATATTAAAGTAAAAGGCGTTAAAGTAGGTTCGGCTGATATTAAGTACGATGCAACAAAGGTAAGTAAAGAACAAATTGCTGCTGCAATTAATGAAGCCGGATACAAATTGGTTAACGCTTAATAAAATGAAAACAGGTAACAAAAAATGACTGATGAAAAAATAGTATTAAAAATTAATGGAATGAGTTGTGCCTCTTGTGCAACTACAATAGAAAAATCTCTAAAGAAAGTTACAGGAGTAGTCAATGCTAATGTCAATTATGCTTCAGAGAAAGCCATTATAGAATTTTCTGAAACTCAGAAAGTAAATAAATCGGATTTGGTAAATGCAGTAAAAGAAGCAGGCTACAATGTAGTTGGTAAAACGGAAAAGACAATATTAAGTATTGCGGGAATGAGTTGTGCCTCTTGCGCCCAACGTATAGAAAAGGATCTTAACAAAACAGATGGTATTAAAAAAGTATCGGTTAATTTCGCTTCGGAAAAAGCTATGGTTGAATATGATTCTACTTCAATCACTATTGATGATATTGAAAAAGTAATTATAAGTTCGGGTTACAAAGTAATAAAATCGGTAAAAGAAAGAAGTGTGGAATTTGAAGTTGTGAGTATGGATTCAGATCAAAGTGCCAAAGTAATTAAAGAAGTAATTGAAAAACTGGAAGGAGTAAAACAGGTTGATACTAACTTGACTAATTCTTATGTACAGGTTATTTACGATACTTCTAAGTTAAACATCCGGCAGATAAGTAAAGCAATATCCGTTTCAGGTTATAAGCCAAAACTTATAGATACAGGTGAGGAAACAGTAGATGCTGAAAAGGAAGCTCAGGAAAATGAAATTAAGACTTTGAAAAGAAGACTTATATTGGCTTGTTTGTTTGCCCTTCCAATTTTATATGTAGCAATGATAGAATTAATCAGTAAAAATCTATTGCCGTATTTTTTACATCCTGATGTTTACCCTTTAAACTTTGCTCTGTTCCAGGCAATTTTATCCATCCCGGTTATTTACGTGGGACGAAAATTTTACAGTATCGGTTTTCCAAATCTCTTTAAAGGTCACCCAAATATGGATTCCCTAATTGCATTGGGAACTTCCGCAGCTTATGCTTACAGCTTTTATGCAGTTGTATTGGTAGTTTTAGGTTTAGACACTAAAGGGATATATATACATAGCCTTTATTTTGAAACCGCTGCGGTTATTATTGCCCTGATTTTGGTCGGTAAATATTTAGAAGCAAAAAGTAAAGGTAAAACCTCAGAAGCAATAAAAATGCTGATGGGATTAACACCTAAAACTGCAATTATTGAAGTGGACGGAGTTGAAGAAGAAGTTCCAATCTCTGAAGTACAGGTGGGCGATATAGTTATTGTTAAACCCGGAGAAAAAATACCTGTAGATGGTATTGTGATTGAAGGAAGAAGTACTGTTGATGAATCTATGTTGACCGGTGAAAGCATTCCGGTTGAGAAAAACATCAACTCTAAGGTAACCGGCGCATCGTTGAACAAGAGCGGTTCTATTAAGTTCCGTACTGAAAAGATTGGTAAAGATACTGCACTTGCACAAATCATCAAATTGGTTGAGGAAGCTCAAGGATCAAAAGCTCCTATCGCCCGCTTGGCTGATATTATGGCAGGTTATTTTACTTGGACTGTAATTGGAATAACCATACTTACAATTATTATCTGGAGCTTAGCCGGCACTGTTTTTGGAGTTACACTTACAGGTGGAGTTTTTATCTTTGTACTTACGGTAGCAATAGCCGTACTTATTATTGCTTGCCCTTGTGCTTTAGGTCTGGCAACACCAACTGCCATTATGGTTGGAACAGGTAAAGGAGCAGAAAATGGAATCTTAATTAAAAATGCTTCTGCTCTTGAAAATTTCCACAAAATTGATTTTGTGGTTTTTGATAAGACCGGAACACTTACAGAAGGCAAACCACAGGTTACCGACATAGTTACATTTAATGGCTATAAGGAGGATGAAATTCTCCAAATTGCTGCAAGCGGGGAAAAGAAATCCGAACATCCCCTTGCAGAAGCTATTATTAAAGAAGCATCTGCAAGAAAATTAGAGTTAGTTGAATTAACTGATTTTAATTCTATACCGGGGCATGGTATAGAAATGAGCCTGAATGGAGAAAAAATCTATTTAGGAAATAAGAGGTTGATGGTGGATAAACAAATAGATTTAAAAACGGCTGAAGATGTTGCCTCCCGTTTAGCTAATGATGGAAAGACACCTATGTTTATTGGGAAAGATAATAATCTTCTCGGTATTATTGCTGTTGCAGATGTCTTAAAAGAAAACAGCAAAAAAGCCGTTGATGAACTCCACAAGTTAAAAATTAAGGTGGCAATGCTCACAGGTGATAATAAGATAACTGCTGAGGCTATCGCTGCTCATGTTGGAATTGATCGTGTTATTGCTGAAGTTTTACCTGAGGATAAAGCTAACGAAGTTAAAAAACTTCAGGAAGAAGGACATAAGGTAGTTATGGTGGGCGACGGTATCAACGATGCTCCTGCATTAATGCAAGCCACTGTTGGCGTAGCAATTGGTGCCGGTACGGATGTAGCAATGGAATCTGCCCAGGTTGTGTTGATGAAGAGTGATCTTCTTGATGTAGTAAAAGCTTATAAATTAAGCGCCGCTACTTTAAGAAATATTAAGCAGAATCTATTTTGGGCTTTCGGTTATAATATCAGTGGTATTCCAATTGCAGCCGGGATTTTTTACCCGTTTTTCGGATTCCTACTTAATCCGGCTATTGCCGCTGCTGCAATGGCATTTTCCTCTGTTTCAGTGGTGACAAACGCACTGAGATTAAGGAAACTTAAGTTGTAAAGTAGTTTAACAAAAATAAAAGTATGCAGTAGAATAAGAAATTGACTGAAAAATAATTTAATTCTTCTCCCTTATTTTACCGCATTAATAAATTTTTTAAGAAGACATATTTCACAAAAATATGTCTTCTTTTTTTTAAAGGACATATTGTTTGCCCCTATCAACACTTTTAGATTTTACAAATTTATTTTATATTTACAATAATATTAAGGGTTGTGTTTAAGAACATTGTAGTAAGTTAGGTGTAAATTCTAAATTAGAATAAATATTTAGGAATTAGATGTTCCACATTATTCTTAAACAAAACCAAATAAAATTACTTGGGATTTTTTATGGTAAAATATATTCTTCAAAACAGTCCATTTATTGTACCGACTGATGACGGTAAATTAATTGAAGAGCATTTTGGCAAGGCAAGTTCAGATGTTGGTGATTTTAGTATTGCTCATATGATTGCCCCACCGGGTTGGTCTGAACCTTACCAAGTTCCATTATTTGATGAAATCACTTATGTTATAAAAGGAAAGAAACAAATTGAAATAGAAGATGAAAAAATAATTTTAAACAAAGGAAACAGCATTTGTGTAAAAAAAGGTTCAAGAGTTAGATATTCAAATCCATTTGATGAAGAGGTGGAATATGTTTCTTTTTGTATTCCGGCTTTTACAATTGAAAAAGTTAACCGTGAGTAAATTATTTTTTTGGTAATCTTTCCAAATAAGAACTGTTACTTAAAACAGCAAATGTATCTTTACTTTTTAATTCGTCCAATGATACACAATTCATATAACTCATAGAACTTCTTAACCCGTCGGATATTTCGTCAATAACATTTTTAACCTTCCCCCTGTAAGGGACCATCGTCTCTTCCCCTTCTATAAATTCATTTCGCATTTTAACACCAAATGAAGCTGAGCCTCTATATTTCTTCCATAATTGGTCGGCATATTTTATAACTTCTCCGGGTGTTTCTCTTGTACCTGCTAACATTCTACCCAGCATTACCACATCTGCACCTAACGCTATTGCTTTTGCAATATCTCCCGGGCTTTTTATTCCGCCGTCTGCAATAATTTTTATTTTTAATTTTTTTTCGTTTCTTTTTGAAAGGACATCTAAAATTGACGATACTTGTCCTATACCAATCCCCGTCTGAATTGAAGTTGTACAAACGCTTCCCCCACCTATACCTACTCTTACTGCGTCTGCCCCGGAATTTTCCAACAAACTTAAGCTGTCACCTTGAGCAATATTACCTACTATTATTTTAACGTCACAAGCGTTTTTTATTTCTTCGGTTTTTTTTAATACTTCATTATTATTAGCATTTGCAGTGTCTATACAAATTATATAACCGTTCTCAGCTAATTTTTTAACATCATCCAAAGATGTGTTTAGGGCAATTGAAACTCCCCTAACACCATTTGTTTCTTTTGTTAAAATTTCATTTAACGACGAATCAAACCTGTTCAATATTCCTAAACATCCTTGTTCTGTAAGAGCTTTTGCCATTTCTATTCCGGTAACAGTATCCATTGGACTTGATATTACAGGTAGAGATAAATTGAGATCTAAAAATTCACAATTGGTTTTTGCTTCCGTTCTGGATTTTATTCTGGATATTTCTGTGGGTATTAAACTTATATCGTCGTAAGTAAGAGATTGATCGTATTGATTAAGTAAGTCTTTTGTATATATTTTCATATCAGCAAAATTATATTAGTGGTTGATGTGAGGGACTAATCGCCGATTATATTTTCAATTTCTTCAATTATTTTATTCATTTTTTGTGTTGCTGAAATTATGGGCGAAGGAGAATTCATATCTACGCCGGCTGATGCCAATAAATTAATTGGATAATCTGAGCTGCCGGATTTTAGAAAATTTAAATATTTATCTACAGCAGGTTTACCTTCATTTAATACTTTTTCCGATAAGGTTTCAGATGCAGCAAAACCGGTAGCATATTGATAAACATAAAAATTATAATAAAAATGTGGGATTCTTGCCCAGGTATATTTCTTGTCCCCATCAAGCACCATATTTGGACCCCAATATTTTTGATAAATATCATTATATAATTGGGATAAATTATCCGAGGTTAATGCTTCCCCGTTTTCAGCCATATTATAAATTTTCATTTCGTATTCAGCAAACATTACCTGTCTGAAAAATGTTGACGTAATATTATTAAGATATTTTTCAAGTAAGAATAATTTTTCTTTTTTATTACCCGTGTTTTTAATAAGATAATTCAGTAAAAGTGATTCATTAAAAGTTGATGCTACTTCAGCCACAAAAATCGAATAATTTGCATACGGATAAGGTTGGTTTTGCTCGGTGTAATATGAGTGCATATTGTGTCCAAGTTCGTGAGCAAGAGTAAAAACATCATTTAGTAAACCATTCCAATTTAACAACACATATGGATGTACGCCGTAAGTTGAACCGGAAGAATATGCCCCGTTTCTTTTAGCTTTTGTTTCAAAAACATCGAGCCATCTTTCATCAAAAGCCTTACTTAATGATTTTATGTAATCATCGCCTAACGGTTCCATTGCTTCAAATACAATATCCCGTGCTTCTTCATAAGAATATGTTTTAGATTTTGTTTCATTAAATAAAGAGACATAAACATCATAAGGATGTAGTTCATTAATTTTCAATAAACGTTTTTTTAACGAAGCCCATTTGTGTAAAGAAGATAAATTTTCGTTTGCAGTATTAATAAGGTTATCGTATACAGAAATAGGAATATTATTTGTATCGAGTGAACCTTCTCTTACCGATTTATATTTTCTCGCTCTTGCAGTAAAAATATTAGATTTAATATTTCCGTTCAGTAAAGATGAAAATGTATTCTTATATTTTTTATAAGGTACATAATATGCATAAAATGTTCTCTCTCTATATTCCCTGTCTTTAGAATACATTGCAGCATAATATCTGCCATGTGACATTTTTATATTTTCACCTTGTTCATCTTTTATCGTTGGAAAAGTTAAATCGGCGTTAGTTAGAATTGAGAAAGTGTTGTATGAGGCTTGGACAGTTTCGCCGGCTAACGATAATAGCTTTTCTTCTTTTTCATTTAATGTATGAGCTTTTGATCTTATTAGATTTTTTATGAAGTGTTCGTAAATGTTTAATTCAGGTTTTGAAGAAACTATTTTTAACAATTGGTCTTCAGGAATTTTCATCAATTCAGGGCGGATAAAAGAACTTGCAGTAGATACTTGAGTATATAAACTCATTATCCTATCATCCATAGCCTGGTATTTAGTAACACCCATATCACCATCGTGTGAAAGCATAGAATAAAGATGCAATCTTTCCAGTTTCTTCTCGGTTTCTTCATCGAACTTCAAACATTCATATAATGAATCGGCATCCTTGGAAAGAGTACCTATATAATTTGAATATTCTTGTATTCTGTCACTTACCCATTTAAAATCTCTTTCCCACTCCTCATCAGAATTATAAATGTCAGATAAGTTCCATTTATATTTTTCCTCAATTTCTTCCCTGGTAGGCAAAGAGGTAACTTCTGTATTAAAATACTTATTTTGGTATGAAAATATGTTTAAGCGCATCTATCGACGAGAAATTTATTTGTTTACTGGGAATTCATTAATCCTGGGATTAAACTTAAGTAAATTATTTTAAAAGGTAAAATTTTAGAAGAGATTAATTTGATTTGGATATTCTTAATTTGAAATTTCCGGAAAAATTTCTGAATTCCAGCTTAACTTTTTCAGGCACATGATTTGTAATCTTAGCAGACTGCCCGGTTGTATTACCGGTAAAGCTTAAAGAGTACAAATTAAGTTTATTATCCCCAATAACAGTTATACTCACTATGCCCGAAGAATAATTTTTTACAGATACCAACACATCTGCCCGGGTTATATTTAATTCTGTGTCATCGGTTTCATTAAATGTAATTTTAGAAGCATTAATTTCGAAAGTATAACTATCAAAAGATTTTGTTTTTATCGGCTCATTGATATTTCCAATAGGGTTTTTTGAAGAAAGAATGTTTTCACGACAAGAAAAAAAAGTAAAAATAACGAGAGTTAATAATGCCCGTATTGAAATAACGAAAAATATGTTTCGTTTATAAAACATTTTAGAACTAAATAATTGCCAATTAAAAAAAATATTATCTCTAAATAACATTTAAAAATAAAATCTTCAAGTCATAAGTTAATAAACAAATTATAGAACTTACATTCACCAATTCATTTTCAATATTTTAACTCTTATATTTATTTGATAAAAAATCATTATAACTTTGTAAATTTACATAAGCTCGATACTTAACACTAAAAATGTAAATGGATTAATTGCAATAGGCTAAATTTACATTTAAATTAACACCCTAATAAACAATATTTTTTAAAGAACATT